>CAZITK010000121.1:0-5988 GCA_964542145.1 uncultured Brevundimonas sp. | reverse complement strand
GGGTCGTCTGCGGACATGAACTCGCCGCCCTAAACCGGCAGCGCCAGTTCGAACACCGTGCCTCGCGGCCCGGTCTCGATCAGGTTGAGAACCCCGCCGTGGTTGGCCGCCAGTTCGCGGGAGATGGTGAGGCCCAGCCCCGCGCCCTGGCCGCCGCCGGAGACGAAGGGCTGGAACAGGCGTTCGGCGATACGGTCGGGGATGCCGGGGCCGTCGTCGGCGATGCGCAGGATCAGGCGGTCGTCTGGGGTCTTGGCAGTGACCCGGACCACGCCCTTGCCGCCGCGTCGCACATCGGCCTGGATGGCCTGGCGGGCGTTGCGCATCAGATTGACCAGGATGCGGTGCAGCTGATCGACATCGGCATGGATGACGGCGCGCGCGGGCAGCTTGGCGTCCAGGCGTACGCCATCACGCTCCAGCCCAGCGTCCTCGGCGGCGGCCGCGAGGGCCGAGCGGAGCGGGATGCGGGCCAGCACCGGCGCGGGCTCCTCCGAACGGCCGTAGTCGAGGGTGTTCTGGGCCAGGGCGGCGGCGCGGCTCAGCGCCCGTTCCAGCCGGGGCAGGGCCTTGGCCACGTGCGGGTCGGCCGACGCGGCCAGGCGCTCGGAGGCCATCTGGGCCGAGGTCAGCATATTCCTGAGGTCGTGATTGATCTTGGCCACCGCCTCGCCCAGCGCCACCAGCCGGGCGCGGGAGCGCAGGGCCTGGCGGACCTCCTCCTGCATGCGGTCCAGTTCGGCCTCGACCCGCCCGATCTCGTCGCGGCGACCAGACGGAGGGACGTCGGATGGCGCCTCCGGGTCGGCGCGAAAGCGCTCGATGGAGGCGGTCACGCGGCGCATGGGGGCCAGCACCAGATAGGCGAGGGCCGCATAGAGCAGCCCGCCCGCCACCGCTGAGATAACCAGCGTCAGCAGCAGGCTCTGCAATAGGAAATCACCCAGTTCGGCCTTGAGCACGCTCGCCGGAGCGATCACCTCGATGAAGTCGCCCGAGCGATAGCGGGGTCGGGCCATCACCCGGATCGACCGGTCGTCGGAGCCTATGAGGGTGCGCCAGGGATCGAGGGCGCGGGCCAGACGATCCGTCTCGCGCAGGTCGATGAAATCCGGCGCGCGGGCAAGGGTCGGCGCCTCCAGCAGCAGCCGCCGCACGCCCTGCTCGCCCACGGCCACGGCTTGGACGCCGCCGATCTCGAGCAACTGGCGAGCGGTGTCATCCTCGACCTCGGAATAGGGCAGGGCCTCCACCCCCACCGAGGCGGCCTCGGCGACGCGCACCCGGTCAAGCAGCCACCGCTCGTGGAAGGAGGCGGCCGAGGGTGTGATGATCAGGGCGGCCACGGCCATGGCGAAGACGGCGGTCAGCAAGAACAGCCTGGCTGACAGGCCGTCGGTGGACATCAGGCGGGGGGGAAGAAGGGCGTGCGGGCGTGCGGGGCTCGTCTCCTCCGCCACGGCCACCGCCGCGAGGTCTTCGGCGTCGACGAGGGTCTGGGCGCGCGCTTCGCTCATGTCGCCTCCGGCGCGCGGCGTCGGCGAAGCAGGCGCATGGCAACGGGCAGGCCCACAGCCAAGACGGCGACGCCGGCGAGGGGCAGGGCGAAGTCCCGCATCAGCGATGTGAGGTCGGGATCGGCATCCCGGGCCAGCACCTCCGAAAGACCCGACCCGATCCAGCAATAGATCAGGTGCGCGGGCAGCAGCCCCAGGAATGTAGCGCCCAGATACGGCCGCAAGGGGGCGGCGATCACCCCCGCCGCCAGATTGATCAGGTGAAAGGGCACCGTGACCACCAGCCGGGCGGCCAGCACATAGGAAAAGGTGTCACGGTCCACACCGTTGCAGATCCTACGCAGCAGGCCGCCCTGATTGGCCTCCGCGCGCTTCCTCAGGCTCTCGCCCAGCGCCGTGCGCGCCACGTAATAGATTATGGCGGCCCCCAGCGTCGCCGCCACGGCGGTGGCGACGCCGCCCACCCACGGCCCGAACAGATAACCGGCGGTGACAGTCAGGAAAAAGACCCCCGGCACAACGCTGGCGGTCGCCAGGGCGAAGACCAGCATCAGGGCCAGCAGGCTCAGGACGTAGTGCTCCCGCACCACGTCGTGCAGCGCGCCGCCATGCTCCCGCAGCATGTCGAGCGACAGATAGCGATACCAGCCCATGACAAAGATCAGGACGGCCAGCGTCACGACGACGAGCAGGGGAATAAACCGGCCGAAGTTGCGCATCTCGCTCCAGGAACGCCGGCGCGGCGTTGACAGACGCCGGCCTTTCGACCTATACGCCCGCCTCCCGCGACGGACCGCTTGTCCGCCGCCTGTTTGTATTGGAGCCGACCGTGAAGCGGACCTACCAGCCGTCCCGACTCGTGCGCAAGCGCCGTCACGGTTTCCGCGCGCGCATGGCCACCAAGAACGGCCAGAAGATCGTCGCGCGCCGCCGCGCCAAGGGCCGCAAAAAGCTGACTGCCTGATTTCGGCGACAGCTCGCCCCGCCTCTGCGAGGGCTTGTGACCCACGACACCATCAAAATGAGACGTCTGACATCGCGGCCCCAGTTCCTGGCGGCCGCGAAAGGCGTATCCAAGGCTGTCGGGGCGGTGGTGATCCAGCGCCTGGATCGGGGCGACGACGATAGAACCATCGGCGTCGGCTTTACCGCCACCCGCAAGGTTGGGGGGGCGGTGATTCGCAACCGCGCCAAGCGCCGCCTGCGCGAGGCCGCCCGCGCCCTGATTCCCCACCACGGCGTGGCGGGAAGCGACTATGTCCTCGTCGCGCGGCAGGGCGCGGCCAGGCGCGACTGGCTCCGCTTGCTTGACGACGTGCGCTCGGCCCTTACAAGGCTCGCCGGCGCGCCCAATTCTCAGGGCGCGGCGATCGCCGCGACCGAACGCGCCTCCTCCGACACGGACCGCTAAGCCCAGATGCAGCAAGACAACGCGCGCAACACGATCCTTTTCATCGTGATCACGGTGGCGATCCTGATCGGATACCAGATGCTGGTGCTGCAGCCGCAGGCGGATCGGCGTCAGGCCGAACTGGAGGCGCGTGGCGCAACTCCGGCGGAGCAGGCCGAAGAGGGCACGGCGCTACGACCCGAGAGCACCATCTTCACGGACCGCCGCACGGCCCAGGCATCTGGCCCCCGCGTCCCGGTCGATACGCCCACCATGCAGGGCTCGCTGTCGCTGCGCGGGGCGCGGATCGACGATCTGTATCTGAAGAATTACGACGAGACCTTGAACAGCGACACGCCGGTCGAGCTGTTCCGACCGCAGGGGGCCGAGCACGCCTATTTCGCTCAGTTCGGCTGGCTGGGTCAGAACATCTCGGGGGGCGTGCCGGGGCCGAACACGGTCTGGGCCCTGACGTCCGGCGCGACACTGACGCCCCAGACGCCGATCACCCTGACTTGGGACAACGGCTCGGGCCTGCGGTTCACGCGGGTGATCTCGATCGACGAGCAGTACATGTTCGCCGTCGCCGACACGGTCGCCAATCTGTCGGCCGATCCGGTGACCCTTGCCCCCTATGGCGCGGTGGAGCGCCAGGGCGTGCCGCAGGATTTGGGCCGCGCCTTCATCCTGCACGAGGGCGCCATCGGGGTGATGGAGGACCGGCTGCGGCTGGAGAAGTACGGCGATTGGCGGAAAACCCCGCGCATTGACTATTCTTCGACGGGCGGCTGGCTGGGCATCACCGACAAATACTGGCTGGCGGCGATCATCCCCGACCAGTCCGACGCCGTGGAGGCGCGGCTGACCGTGCGGCCGATGATGGGCACGGATCTGCACCAGGTGCAGGTGATGAGCCAGGCCGTCACCATCCAGCCGGGCCGCCAGATCGTCGAGACCCAGCATCTGTTCGCCGGCGCCAAGCGCGCCGAAATCCTGCGCGGCTATGAGGCCAGCCTGGGCGTGCCGCGCTTCGACCAGGCCATCGACTGGGGCATGTTCTGGTTCCTGACCCGGCCGATCTTTCTGATCCTGGAGTTCTTCTACGGCCTCGTCGGGAATTTCGGCGTGGCGATCCTGCTGCTGACTGTCGTCATCAAGCTGCTGCTCTTCCCGCTCGCCAACAAGAGCTACGAGAGCCTGTCGAAGATGAAGACGCTTCAGCCCAAGATGGAGGCGTTGAAGAAGGAGCACAAAGACGAGCCTGCCAAGTTCCAGCAGGAAATGATGGCCCTGTACCAGAAGGAAAAGATCAATCCCCTGGCCGGGTGCTTGCCGATCCTTGTGCAAATTCCTGTCTTCTACGCCCTGTACAAGGTGCTGTTCGTCACCATCGAGATGCGGCACGCGCCCTTCTTCGGCTGGATCCAGGACCTTTCCGCGCGCGACCCCACGAACATCTGGAACCTGTTCGGCCTGATCCCGTGGGACCCGGGCGCGGTCCCGCTGATCGGTGGACTGATCGGGGTATCGGCCACCAGCATGGGCGGCTTCACCCTATCGCTCAGCATTCTGGTCATCGCCTATGGCTTCACGATGTGGCTGCAGATGGCGATGAACCCGCCGCCGCCCGATCCGGTACAGCGTCGCATCTTCGGCCTTATGCCGATCGTGTTCACTTTCATCATGGCGCCGTTCGCCGCGGGCCTGTTGATCTACTGGACCTGGAACAACATCCTGTCGATCATCCAGCAGTATTTCATCATGCACCGCTTCAAGGCGGACAATCCGATCGACAGTTTCCTGGCGCGGTTCAAACGGAGCTGATGTCCTACGGCCTGGCGACGGCCTCGCGACGCTGCGGGCCGCGCCAGAGTTGGACCACCAGGAGCGCAACCAGCATCGGCAGCGCCAATTCGCCAATCTCCTCGATGGCGAGCAGATGCAGGCGGGTCGATTCACTGGGATCCAGGCCCCAGCCACGCGTCATGCGCGGCAAGCCGTCGATGTTCTCGAGTATCGGCGGAAAAGCCCCAGTGTGACCAGGGTCATCAGCGCCGTTCGGCGCCGCCTGAGCACGGCACGATCGTGGCGCAGGGCGCGCAGTCCGATGACGAACGGCGCGGCCATGGCCAGTACGGCCGCGCCCGACAGCCGCTTTTCGATCACGGAACCTCAGCGTAGCTGTATTGCTTCAGACTGAAGATGCCGTGGAGGGTGAAGGCCTTGTGCAGGTCCATCTCCCTGACCCCCATCAGGAAGGCCGCCAGTCCCACCAGGCCGAACAGGTTGCCGCCCTGCCGCCACAGAGCAAGGGCGACGCCGCCAACGGCGAAATGCAGAATGACGCTGGCGGTCTCGATCGGGCCGTTTTCCTGAAGCAGCCTTTCCATCGGGTCGTGCGGCAGGATCAGCGCGAGGATCACATACAGGCCCCGGGCGGCGAGACTAGCCTTGGACGCAAGCCAGGGATCGTCGACGGCGGTGGGTCGCATGCGGCTTTCCAGTCGACTCTTTGATCTGACAAGACCGCACGGGTGGGTACGCATGGCAACCGTCATTTGGGCCTGGCCGCCGGATGCGATATGGCCGGATGCTCACGAGGGCGACAATGGACGATTTCACCGCAATGGAACTGGAGGCGGCCCGCGTCCTGTTCGCGCGTCGCGCCGAGTTCATCATGGGCGCTGCCAAGATTGAGCAACTTCCTGAGCCTGATAGGCCCGAGGTGGCGTTCGCCGGCCGCTCGAATGTCGGCAAGTCCAGCCTAATCAACGGTCTGGTGGGGATGAAGGCCCTGGCCCGAGCCTCTACCGAGCCAGGCCGTACGCGCGAGGTCAATTTCTTCTCGCTCGACGATCGCATCCGTCTCGTCGACCTGCCCGGCTACGGATGGGCCAAGGCATCCAAGACCGAGGTCAAGAAGTTCCAGAACCTGGGTCGAGATTATCTTCGCGGGCGGGTGACCCTGTCGCGAGTCTATCTGCTGATCGACGCCCGCCACGGGCTGAAGCCGGTGGACGCTGAAGCGCTGGATGCGCTGGACCTGGCGGCCGTCAGCTATCAGATCGTCCTGACCAAGGC
>CAZITK010000120.1:0-6069 GCA_964542145.1 uncultured Brevundimonas sp. | reverse complement strand
CAGTTCTTCGGCGTCGAGTTGACCATCGGTCAGCAGGTGATCGTCATGCTGGTCTGCATCCTCGGCGGCATCGGCACGGCGGGGGTTCCGGCCGGCTCGCTGCCGGTGATCGCCATGATCCTGGCCATGGTCGGGGTGCCGCCGGAAGGCATCGCTCTGGTTCTCGGCGTGGATCGCTTCCTCGACATGTGCCGCACCACCCTGAACGTCGCCGGCGATCTGGTGGTCGCCACCGTGGTGTCGCGCGGCGAGCAGGACGTGCCGATCGAGGTCGCTGTCGAGGTGGGCGAGCCAACGGCGCCCCAGACGACCTGAGTCGTCATGGCGCCGCTCGCCTACGACCTGGTGCGGTCGAGCGACGGCGCGGCGCCGGCGGGCGATGGTCTGCGCCGCCTTGTCGGCCGGGTCGATGTTCTGCACAGGATGGGCGCCGCCCTTGGCTTTCAGGGTCGGTTCGACGCGGCTGTCGAGCGCTTGGCCGCTCAGCAACGGGGCGCCGCCGTGTCGCCCGGTCAGGCACGGCTGGTGTTTGGAGACGCCTTGAGGCTGTCGGTCGATCCGCGAACGATAACCCTGCGGCTGGCTGATGCCTTGAACGACGCGGGCGCCGTGCGCAGCATTGACACGGCTTTCTTGGACGCAGGGGACTGGAGTGCGGTGACCTATCCTGTCGCCGACAGCCGGGTGCATCGCGAGATGCTGGACATCTGCCGTTTCCGTGAAGATTTTCACCGCAGCAGTCGTTACCGCGTTCTGGCCGGACGGATCATGGCGCGCGAGCGGGTACGCCGCAGCGGCGTGGCGTTGCGCAGCCTTGCGGACTTGGATGCCCTCTATCGGCGCCGACTGACCCTGATCGAGAACCTGGAACGGAACGGCGCGCGCCCGGTGCGGGGCTTGGGTCGGGAGGAACGGCGTCTTGGCGGGCCCGGCCGCTTGCGCTCGGTGTGGCGCGAATTGGTTGAGCGCGATATCGGCGTGGCCGTGACGGCCGAGGGGGCGCTGATCCGACACACCTGCGGCCGCCATCGGTTCGCTGCCTGCCAAGGCCTGGGACTGCAGCGCGTCCCGGTCGAGGTGCGGATGATCCATGCGGGATGGCTAGCGGCGGAGGCGCGGCGTCTGGGCTTGCCTCCGCATCTGGCCCTGCCGCCGGCCCTCAAGGAGGCGGAGGCGCGTTGTCGTCGGTGACCACCGGCCCGCCGCCGGGCGCGCCCCACTCGGCCCAGCTAGCGTCATACAATCGGCTATCTCGGCCCAGAACGGCGAGGGCCAGGGTGAGAATCGCCGCCGTGAGGCCCGAGCCGCAACTGGTCACGACCGTCTGATCGTCGCCGAGCCCGGCCTTTCGGAAGGTTTCGGTCAGAACATCCGGCGACTTCATCCGGCCTTCTTCGGTCAGGGCGGTGAAAGGCAGGTTTCGCGCGCCCGGCATATGACCGGCGGCGAGTCCGGGCCGGGGCTCCGGCGCCTCCCCCATGAACCGCGCTCTCGGCCGAGCGTCCAGGATCACGGCGTTCGAATCGACCAAGGCCTTCGCTACGCCAGCCCGATCGACAATCATCTCTGGTCTTGGTCGAGCCCTGAAAACGGCCGGAACCGCGCGAAACTCAGGTCCCTCCTGCACCGGCAGTCCGGCCGCAACCCACGCCGGAAGGCCGCCGTCCAGCACCCGGACGCGGCCGGCTCCCATGGCCTTGAGCATCCACCAGGCGCGTGGGGCGGAGAAGAGGCCGCAGTCGTCGTAGACCACGATGTTGTCGCGCTCAGTAACACCGAGCGCGCCCATCGCGGCCGCAAAATGCTCAGGCTGCGACAGCATGTGGGGCAGAGGAGAGGAGGGGTCCGACACCGCCTCCAGGTCGAAGAAGCGCGCACCGGGCGCCCGCGCCCGCCGGTGCGCGGCGCGGGCGTCCGATCCGTCCAGCCGCCAGCTCGCGTCGAGGATGCGCAGATCGCGCTCGTGCTGGAGCGCGGCTAGTTCGGGGGCGGAGACCAAGGGCCCTGTCATAAGGCGTCATACATCGGATCGGCGACGGACGCTCCCACTGATCGCCGCGCTCGCCCTCGGGGCTCCGCAGGATGTGACGCCGAAGTCGAAGAACTAGCTTCGCCGTTCGCGTTCCACCCAGTCCAGCGCCACCAGGCGACAGGCCGAAGCCAGCGGCCGGCGGCCTCGTTGATCGTCGATGCGCTTCAGCAGACCTGCGTGGGTCAGGCCTTCGGCTTTGCCGATCCGGTCCAGAACCGCCCAGAATTCCGGCTCGAGCGCCACCGACGTGGCGTGGCCGGCCAGAAGCACAGAGCGCTTCTTCAGTCCACTCATGGCCTCGCGACCATCACGATCCACCGATGAGGCGCCCGGGGCCGCACGGTGGGGCCCGCATCGGACCAGCCGGTCGGCCCGATGCGTGAGGCGTTCCGGTGGCAGAGGCTGACAGGATCAAAACGGTCTGGACGCGCATGATTGCTCCGGGATTAGCGACATACAGCCCTTGAACGTACGGCCTGGCAAGATCGCCCTTGCCGCCCGACGCGGCGCGGTTCATTGCGCCGGCATGACCTCCCCGGATCCCGCCCAGCGTCCTTTGGCGCGCGCGCGCCTGTCGCGCACGACCCTATGGGGAATCGCCGGAGTGGCGGTCTGCGCGCTGATCTGGGGCACGACCTGGTACGCCATCACCCTGCAGTTTGGAACGGTCGATCCTCTGGCCTCGATCGTCTGGCGCTTCGGCATCGCGGCGATGGTGCTTTTCATCGCCTGCGCGATCATGCGCTGGCCTCTCGGCCTGACCCGCACTCAGCATCTGGCGGCGCTTTTCCAGGGGCTGTTCGCCTTTTCGATCAGCTACAGCTTCACCTACGCCGCCGAACATCACGTCGCTTCAGCCGTGGTTGCGGTTACCTTCGCGACCCTAACCTTCCTGAATCTTGTGCTGTTCCGTCTGGCGGCGCGGCAGAAGGCGGCGGCGGCCTCCTGGACGGGGGCGGTGTTGGGCGTGGTCGGCGTGGCGGTGCTGTCCGGCGGCGAGATCGCACGCGCCGGCCTCGGATCGGGCGCGGCCTTTGGCGTGGGGCTGGCCTTGATCGCCACCACCGCATCGGCCTTCGGCAACTTCTTCGCGTGGAAGGGTCAGACCGCCGGCTCGGGCGTGATTCCCTCCACGGCCTGGGCCATGGCCTATGGCACGATCCTGCTGGCGATCTGGGGCCTGATCACGGGCGTGGAGTGGAGCATCGAGCCAACGACTCGCTACCTCGGCTCGCTGCTGTATCTGGCGGTGTTCGGCTCGGTCATCGCATTCGGACTTTACTTCACCATCGCACGAGTGATCGGCTACACCCTGGCCAGCTATATCGCGGCCCTCACACCGCCTGTCGCCATGCTGGTGTCGGTCGGCTTCGAAGGTGAAACCTTCGGCTGGACGGCGCTCGTCGGGCTCGTGATTGTCCTCTCCGGCCAGGCTCTGCTGATCCGCGCCCCGAAAGGCTAACGCCGGAACACCCCGACCAGCTCGACGTGGGCCGACCACAGAAACTGGTCGATGGGCGTGACCCGCTCCAGCCGCCAGCCAGCGTTCACCAGGACGCGCGCGTCGCGCGCGAAGGTTTGGGGGTTGCACGACACCCCCACGATCACGCTCGCCCCCGTGCCGCTCATCTGCTCGACCTGGGCCAGGGCGCCGGCGCGGGGGGGATCGAACACGATGGCCTCCACCCCCTTCAGGTCGGAGGGGCTCAGCGGCCGCCGGAACAGGTCGCGCGCCTGGGCCTCGATCGGTTTCAGGCCTGATGCCGTTCCGATCCCCGACTTCAGCGCGGCGATGGCCGGCGCCGAACCATCGGCGGCGATGACCGACGCGATTTCGGCCAGGGGGAAGGTGAAGGTTCCGACACCGCAGAACAGGTCGGCGACCTTTTTCACGCCCGTCGCTGCCTCGACCGCCAGCCGCGCCATGGCGGCCTCCGCCTCTGGTGCGGCCTGAAGAAAGCCTCCGGGGGGCAGAGACACGGTCGCGCGACCGAACCGCACCGTCGGCTGGCGCTGCATGGCCAGGACATCACCATCCAGACTGAGCCGCGCCAGATCGACCTCCATGGCGCGTCGGATCGCCTGGTGGGCCCGGTCACGCGACCAGCCGCGCTTCTCCACCCCGGTGACATCGAGATCGAGACCGGTGTCGGTCAGCGTCACATGCAACGTCGGCGCCGACTTCGGCCCTCCCAGAAAGGCCTCGGCCACGCGGCGAAGAGAGGGCAGGGCGGCGACCAGATGGGGATCCGACACCGGGCAGGTCTCGATCGGCACGACCCGCCAGGACCGCCGCGCCTTGAAGCCCAGCATCACGGCTCCGTCCCCACCCCGCCGAGCATGCAACGCCAGCCGTCGCCGGGTGGCGGGCGACACCGGAACGATGTCGGCGACCTCGGTCTCAAGCCCCTCTCGCGCCAAGATCTCCACCACCAGCGCCCGCTTCCACGCCAGATAGGGCGCCGTCGCCCAGTGCTGCAGCGGAGCCACCCCGGTTTCGGCATGGGCGATCGAGGAGATGGGAATGCGATCGGGGTCGGCCTCGACGATCTCCACACCCTCGGCGCGGCCGTCGACGATCCGGTCGGCGCGCACGCGCTCGCCAGGCAGGGCGCCGGGCACGAAGACGCGGCCGTCGGGGCCGTCCGCCACGGCGTCGCCCTGATGGCCCATACGGTCGATGATCAGCTCAACGGTCATGCCCGATGCCCTAGCGGCTGGCGCGCGCCGTGTCGCGGGCGGCCTTGCTGAACAAAGATGAACGGCTCGCTCAATGGCCGTTCAGCTTGGTGGGCCTAGACCTGCAACCGTCGAGAGGGCCTGCCGTTTGGGCGGCATCGGTTTTCTCCCGGAGGTTCAAGACGATCATGGTGCGTTCAATCCTCGCCAAGGCCGCTGTCGCCGTCGTCGCCCTCGGGGCCGTGGCCGCGACGCCGGTGCTGGCCCAGAGCTATCCCTATACGGCCCATGCCCAATCCTACGGCGGCTATGACGCCTATGATCGCGGCTATGCCGACAGCTATCGCGGCGGCGACTATTACGACCCCTGCGTTCGCGACCAGCGCCAGCGTCAGGTGACCGGCGGACTGGTCGGGGCCGGCATCGGCGCCCTGGCCGGGCGCGGCGTGGCCAGCCGCAACGCCCGCACCGAGGGCGGCGTGCTGGGCGCCGTGGTCGGGGCCGTCGCCGGCGCCTCCATCGGCCGCTCCACCGCCGCCTGTGACAGCGATTACGGACGCTATGACAGCCGGTACGACGACCGCTATGACCTCCGCCACGATGACCGATACGTCACGGACCGGACGGAATACCGTTACGGCGACCGGTATGAAGATCGCTACGCCTATGCCGGCGGGGCGTCCGACTACGGCTATGATCGGCGCTACGAGCCGTCGGGCAGCTATGGCTATCCCGCGTATGGGGCTTATGGCGGCTATGGCGAGCGGTGCGCCGAGCGGGAAACCCGCACGCGGGACGCCTGGGGCCGCGAGGAAGTCCGCCGGGTCCGCACCTGCCGCACCGGCTACTGAATTCACGAGATCGCGGCGCCGATTATTCTTCAGCCCCCCTGTCGATCGGCGACGTGTAGACCCCCGGTGGAGCGATCCGCCGGGGGTTGATCTTTCTTCGGGCGCTATGCTCGCGGCCTGAGCACGGCCGCGGGGCTATCGATCGTGGTGGCCCACAGCAGATATTCGCGGTTACCGTCGCCGCCTTCGATGGGACTGTCGGCTGTGGCGCGCACGGTCCAGCCCTGATCGGTCAGCCAGTCGGCGGCGCGGTCCAGCGCGGCCCGGCGGGCCTCGTCGTCACGGACCACGCCCCGGCGGCCGACATCGGCGCGACTGTCCATCTCGAACTGCGGCTTGACCAGGGTGACCAGGTCGGCGCCGGGCGCGGCGAGGGCCAGGGGCGCGGGCAGCAGCTTGGCCAGGCCGATGAAGCTGGCGTCGCAGACGATGAGATCGGGCGGCTCGGGGATCAGATCGGGCGTCAGGTCGCGGGCGTCGGTGCGCTCCAGGTGGGTCACGCGCGGA
>CAZITK010000119.1:0-6074 GCA_964542145.1 uncultured Brevundimonas sp. | reverse complement strand
CGAGATCAGCATGTTCTATGACCCGATGATCGCCAAGCTGTGCGCCTGGGCGCCGACCCGGGAGGGGGCGGTGGACGGCATGGGCCGCGCGCTGGAGGACACCCACCTGGAGGGGCTGGGCCACAACGTCCCGTTCCTGGCGGCGGTGATGGACCAGCCGCGGTTCCGGTCGGGCGAACTGTCGACCCGCTACATCGCTGACGAGTTCCCGGACGGTTTTCATGGCCTGCCGGTCGAGGGCCGGGGACGCGATATCCTGATCGCCGCCGCCGCCGCCATGAACGAGGTCGCCGCCGAACAGTCCAGCGATCCATCCGACCGCACCGACTGGATCGTGCTGATCGACCGCGAGGCCCATGAGGTTTCGCTGGGCTATGACGACGAGGAGGCGCTGATCCTCGAGCTCACGGGCGAGGACCGGTCGCTGGTGCTCTCGGACATCGACTGGCGGCCCGGCCTGGCCCAGTTCCGGGGCGTGCTGGGCTCGGATGATGAACAGGCCGAACCGTTCACCGCCGAGGTCAAGCGGGCGGCCGACGGCTGGGACATCCGCTGGCGGGCCTTACGCGCGCGCGTGCGGGTGATGACGCCGTCCGTGGCCGAACTCTACGCCCGGCTGCCGGAAAAGGCCGCGCCGGACACCTCGAAACTGATCCAGTCGCCGATGCCGGGCCTGGTGGTGTCGATCCCGGTCTCGGTCGGCCAAGAGGTCAAGAGCGGCGAAACCGTGGCCATCATCGAGGCCATGAAGATGCAGAACATCCTGCGCGCCGAACGCGACGGGGTGGTCAAGGCCGTCAGCGCCAAGGACGGCGACCCGGTGGCGGCCGACGACGTGCTGGTGGAATTCGAGTGACCCGGTGGCGGGATCGGCCGATCGCCGCGTGTCAATTCAGGTTTCGGTTCGCCGCGCTCCCTTAACCCGCGCCGGGATTGTGGGCACAACGGCCAGGTCGTTCGATTTCCCAGCCGATTTTCCGAGGCCCGCCCATGAACAGAGCCCGCCGCGCCCGCATCGTGGCCACCCTCGGGCCGGCCAGCCGCGCCCCGGGACAGGTGAAGGCCCTGGCCCAGGCCGGGGCGGACGTGTTTCGGCTGAACTTCAGCCACGGATCGCATCAGGATCACGCCGCCGCCCTGAAGGCGGTGCGCGGGGCGGAACTGGCGGTGAAGCGGCCGCTGGGCGTGCTCGCCGACCTCCAGGGGCCCAAGCTGCGTCTGGGGACCTTCGCGGACGGCGCGATCGCGGTGGCGCCCGGCGATCGGCTGCGCCTTGATCTCGACCCGACGCCGGGCGACGCCAGGCGGGTGTCCATGCCGCACGCCGAGATATTCGAGGCGCTGCGGCCAGGCATGATGCTGTTGCTGGACGACGGCCGGGTGCGGCTGAAGGTCGTCGATCGCGCCGACGATCGGGCCGATGTGGAAGTCGAGAGCGGCGCGACGCTGTCGGACCGCAAGGGGGTGGCCGTGCCCCAGGCCTCCATCCCCATCTCGGCCCTGACGCCCAAGGACCGGGAGGATCTGGCTTGCGCCCTGCGCCTTGGCGTCGACTGGGTGGCGCTCAGTTTCGTGCAGAAGGCCGAAGACATGGCCGAGCTGCGTCGGCTGGTGGACGGGCGCGCCGCCTGTCTGGCCAAGATCGAAAAGCCCCAGGCCCTGGATCAGCTGGACAGCATTCTGGACTACTGCGACGGGGTCATGGTGGCGCGCGGCGACCTGGGGGTGGAGCTGGAGCCCGAAGAGGTGCCGGTCGCCCAGAAGCGCATCCTGCGCGCCGCCCGCCAGCGCGGCGTGCCCGCCATCGTCGCCACCCAGATGCTGGAATCCATGACCTCGGCGCCCGCGCCGACCCGGGCCGAGGCGTCTGACGTGGCCAATGCGGTCTATGAAGGGGCTGACGCCCTGATGCTGTCGGCCGAAACGGCGTCGGGCGACTATCCGCTGGAGGCCGTGGGCATGATGAGCCGGATCATCGAGCGGGTGGAGAAGGATCCTCTTTGGCCCGGTCTGATGGACGCTGAACACGCCGGCATGGACGAGCACGACGTCGACGCCCTGGTGGCGGCGGCGAGGAAGGCCGCCGAGGCTCAGTCCACCGCCTGTATGGTCGTGTTCACCACCACGGGCGGCACGGCGCGTCGCATGGCGCGTGAGCGGCCCCTGCAACCGGTGCTGGCCCTGACGCCCAACCCCGACACCGCCCGTCGCCTCACCCTCGTCTGGGGGCTTGAGCCTCGCCTGGGAAAGCAACCCGAGTCGCTGGAAAGTCTGACGGACGACGCTGTCGAGGCCGCCATGGCGTTTGCCCTGGCCGAGGGCGGCCAGCGCATCCTGATCCTCGCCGGGACGCCGTTCGGGGCCCCGGGCGCGGCCAATCTGCTGAGACTGGCCCACGCTCCGGCCAAGCCGCGCCGCTAGCGACTACTCCGCCGCCGAGGTCAGGCCGGCAAGCCGGGTGAGTTCGGCGACATGGCCGGCGAAGGCCTTGCGGCCCGCGGAAGTCAGGGCGGCCCAGGTCCGCTGGCGGCCGTCCTGAGCCGCCTTGCGCGGGTTGATGTAGCCGGCGTCCTCGAGCTGTTTCAGGTGTTTGGACAGCACCGAATCGGAGACGCCGATGGCGTCGCGAAGCATGGCGAACTCGGCCTCATCCACGCCCGACAGAATGGCGCAGATCTGCAGCCGGCCCGGCGCGTGGATCACGGGATCGAAGCCCGGAGTCGCGCTCATCGGCCCAGCTCTCTCAGGTCCCGGCGCCACACCCTCATCCACAGCCGTCCGCCGATGATGGCCGCGACGAAGCCCAGCGCGCCGCTGACCAGGAACAGCCAGCCGGGGCCGACATACTTCCCATAGAGGGTGACGCCGATCAGGGCGATGAAAACGGTCGCCAGGCCGATGGCGATCCAGCGGGCCCGGCGCGGGGAATAGCCGTTGACCCAGTAGCCCACGCGGTCGCGCCACATGCGCACCATGAGAGCGAGGCCGGCGAGGGCGAGGACCAGGAGGAGCAGCGACCACGGCTGGGGCAAGCCTGGGCCGGCGACCAGCAGGCCGCAGACCGCGCCGTACAGCAGGTCGTAGCCTATCGGGTAACGCGTCGGAGCGAGGCCTTGCTTCGCCGCGTGAATCGCGGCGAGCGCCTCGGCGGGGCGGGGGTCTGGGGTCATCGGCTCCTCACTTTCCACTGAGGAAAATGATGCAGGTTTGTTTCCAGGTCGTCAAGTCATAACTTTCCTGGACGGAAAATAATTGATCGTCGCTCCGGCCGGCGTTTGAATGGGTTCACGGCGTGGGCGACCAGTCCTGACGCAACCTGCTCCGGGGCGCCCGTCCGGCGCCGAGCCTTCGAGGTATCCGTGAACAGCGCGCGTCGCCTGCTTGGACACATCCGACGCGCCCGGCACCCCTATCGCGGCTGGCGAAAATGGGCGCTGATCGGCGTCCAGAGCCTGGCCGGCTTCGTGGTGGTGTTCGGCCTGTCGAACCTGGCGCTGAGTCTGTGGGTGCAGCCGCTGTCAGAGGTTCCGCGACGGGCGGCCCTCGAGGTGCAGGTTCTATGGTTCAGCGCCCTGGATGGTCACGAAACGGACCCGCGGGCGTTTCGGACGATCCATGGTCACGAATTGGGGACGGCGCCGGACGAAGGCGACATCCGCGCCTGGTTCGATCGACGCGCGCAAGGCCGCGGCTTTATCCTCGATCAGGTCATGATCGATCATCTGGAGGATCGTTTCGGCGGCCTGGACGCCGACAACTTTCCGCCCGGCGTCTATGTGGGCGGGCGCGCCCTGGGACCGGACGGGGCGCCGTGGGTGCATGCGACTAAATGGCTGGCGCACTTCCTGTTCTTCCCGCGACACGCCTACATCCTGGTCGTGCCCGAAGACGGCGAGCCGGTTGTGTTCTCGGCCAGTCAGAACGGCAAATTCGACCATGGCGGCGACGACGCCAGCTATCTTGAGGCGCGCATCACGGCCTTCGACGCCGCAGCCTACGACTACCCGTCTTCCGGTCAGGCGATCCACGAACTGACGCGGATCATCGACGACCCCGCAGACATCCCGGCCGCCCTGGCCAGACTGCACGCCGCCGAGCGACGTCTGGCCGAGGCGGATATCCGCTATGGGGTGCTGGCCCCCAATTCGAACACCGTGGTCGGCTGCATCCTGGAGGAGGCGGGGGTGCTGAGCCGGCGAGAACGGCAGGACACGATACTGACTCTGAGGGCGCCGGGGGTCGGGGCGGCTTGCGGCTGACCGTCCAGCCGCCCATACAGCCGCCATGATCGGACGCCTGAACCATGTCGGGGTCGCCACCCCGTCCATCGAGGCCAGCCTGGCTGTCTATCGCGACCTGCTGGGCGGGACGCCGCATGGCGAGCCTTTCGACCTGCCGGTCCAAGGGGTCCGGGTCGCCTTTGTCGATCTGCCGAACAGCCAGATCGAGCTGATCGAACCCCTGGGCGACGACAGCCCCCTGGTCGGGTTTCTGGCGAAGAATCCCAAGGGCGGCCAGCATCACGTCTGTTTCGAGGTCGACGACATCCTGGCCGCGCGCGATGTCCTGACCGCGCGGGGCGCCACTGTGCTGGGGGCCGGCGATCCGCGCATCGGCGCCCACGGCACGCCGGTGCTGTTCCTGCATCCCAGGGACATGGGCGGGGTTCTGGTCGAACTGATGCAGGCGCCGGGCGCCAAGGGGCGCCACCCGTGATTTTCGGCCCCTTCACCCTGGTCGCGATCTATCTGACCTGCTGGTGGACAGTGCTGTTCGCCATCCTGCCCCTGGGCATGAACCAGGGGGATCAGCAGACGCCGTCGGACGGCGGCCAATGGGGCGCCCCCACCACGCCGAATCTCAGGAAGAAGGTGATCACCACCACCTGGGTGTCGGCGATCATCTGGGGCGTGATCATTGTGGTGGTCGAGTTCGGCCTTGTCGACCTGTCGATCCTGCCGATGCGCTAGCGAAACCTCCGCAAGCCCCGCGGTCCCTGGCGGCCGGCGGAGGCGCGTTTGGCGAGCCATTCGCGCCAATCGGGCCAGTTGCGGCGACGGCCGCCGCCATCGACCCAGTCGGGCCCGGCCTCGGCGGCGAAGACGGTGACGTCGGCGGCCCCGCCCTGTTTGTAGGACTGGAGCTTGACGCCCTTGCCGCGCGCCATCTCGGGCAGTTCGGCGAGCGGATAGATCAGGGTCTTGATGTTCTCGCCGATGACCGCGACGTGGTCGCCCACAGCGGGGAGCGCAGCCAGCATCTCGCCGTTCAGCACCTGTTTGCCGCCGCGCTTCTGGGCGATCAGCTCGTCCTCGGGCGCCACAAAGCCATAGCCGGCGCGCGAGGCGATGAGCAGCTTGCCGCCGGGGCGGTGGGCCAAAAGGGCCACGATCTCGGCGCCTTCGTCCAGGTCGATCATCAGACGCAGGGGCTCGCCGTGGCCCCGCCCCGACGCCAGCCGGTCGGCGCCCAGGGTGAAGATCCGGCCGTCGGACGCGGCGACCAGCAGCTTGTCGGTGGTGAAGGCCGGGACCAGAAAGGCCAGCCTGTCGCCCTCCTTGAACTTGAGCTCCGACGGGTCGTCGACCTTGCCCCTGGCGGCGCGGATCCAGCCGCGTTCGGACAGGATGACGGTGATGGCCTCGCGCGGGATGAAGGCCTCGGGGGCGACGAAGGCCGAGGCGTCCACCGCCTCGGCGATGGTGGTGCGGCGCGGAGAGACCATGGCCTTGCGGACATCGGCCAGGCCGATCTTGAGCAGGGCGTTCTGTTTGGCGGGCGAGGCGATCATGGCCTTGAGGCCGGCCAGTTCGTCGGACAGCTCCTTGTATTCCGTTTCGATGGCCATTTCCTCGATCCGCGCCAACTGGCGCAGGCGGGTGTCGAGGACATAATCGGCCTGGAGCTCGGTCAGGCCGAAGCGGGCGATGAGGACGGCCTTGGGCTGGTCCTCCTCGCGGACGATGCGGATCACCTCGTCGAGGTTGAGGAAGACGATCCGGAGGCCTTCCAGCAGGTGTAGCCGCTTCTCGACGCGGGCGATGCGCCAGTTGGCCCGGCGGATCAACACCTCG
>CAZITK010000118.1:0-6076 GCA_964542145.1 uncultured Brevundimonas sp. | reverse complement strand
CCACGAACTGCCTGGCCGTGGGGGCCGGCGGCGGCGGAGGTGGAGGCGGCGGAGGCGGGGGCGGCGGCGGCGGGGGAGGCGGCGGCGGCGGGGGAGGCGGCGGCGGCGGCGCGTCGACGGCGCCGAAGCTGTAGCGCAGACCCAGGGTCACGGAGTGATCACGGAAATCACCCTCGAACGCGCCCAGAGCCGGAGCCCCGGCCGTCGTGCTGTCCCATTCGGCGTCGCTGGCCAGATAACGATAGGTCAGGTCCAACTTGGCCCGATCGCTCAGGCTGTAGGCGAAACCAGCCAGACCTTGATAGGCGAACGCGACCTGATCGTCGTCGACGTTGAGCGCGGCCGTGCGATTCATGCGCAGGTTGCCCATGGCGCGTACGTCCAGCCAGTTGGCGCCGATGCCCGCGCCGATGAACGGACGGAAGGTCGAGTCAGCCGAGCCGAAATCATAAATGGCGTTGGCCATGAACGACGTCGACTTGATGTCGCCATCGGGCGAGAAGCAGGGGCCGCTCGCCGGGGTGAAGTTACACAGCCCGGACGGCGCCGCGTTGCTGCCTTCGCGACGCACGGTGCCGATGTCGCCCGAGCGATGGCCGACTTCGAGTTCGGCGCGCCAGTTCGGGTTGAAGCGGTAGCCGAGACGGCCGAGCACGGTCCAGCCACCGCTGGACGACGCGGTCCAGGTCCAGACCGGACCCAGGTCCGACGTCATGTCGTAGTCATCGACCCAGTGAGCGCCGGCGTCGATCGCGCCATACCAGCCGTTCGGATCAGCCTGGGCTGCACCAGCGGTAAGGGCCAGAGCGGCCGCCGCACTGGAGGCCAGGACGAAATGTTTCAAGCGCATAGGTCGAGAGCTCTCTTCGCTGTTGCAAAAATATTGTGCGACAGTTCTGTCGCCCCATTTCTGTCCTTATCACACCCAGACTCAAGGTCGAGCTTGGTTTGAGCGGTTGTACGCGTTCCTTGGCGCCACCGTTGCCCGGAAGCGACACATTTCCGTTTTCAAGAATACGGAACCCGAGGTCAAGCCTCTCTTGACCACAAGGAGAAGGAGCCAAGGAGCGTGCATCTGCGAAATCCCCTGTCCTTCGGCCTCGCCGTCTGGCTGACCGCCTGTCAGCCTTCGGCGGAAACCATTGCCGCGACGCACCCACAGGCAGCGCTGGCGGCTGGGGCCATGGCTGTGTCAGCGGACGAACAGCGGCGGTTGAGCGCTGGCGTGGCCGCGGTCTGTTTTGAGCCCGAGGAGGACTGCATCGGCCTGATGGCTGAGGAGATCGACCAAGCGCGCGACGAGGTGCTGATCATGGCCTTCCTGTTCAGTAATCGTCGTATCGTGCGCGCCGTCAACCGGGCGTCAGACCGGGGCGTGCGAGTCCGCATGGTGGTGACGCAGAGCCGCGAGGGCGCCGGGCGGGTGCTGGCGGTCCAGCGCAAAGGCGCGGAGGTCTTGACCCGCGACGGCCTGACCCAACATTCCAAGTATCTGATCATCGACCGACGCCGGGTGATCACCGGCAGCCAAAATTTCACGGCGTCGTCGGAAACAAATTCCGAAAACACCCTGGTGATCGATGACCCGGTCACGGTGGCGGCGTATGTGCGCAACTGGGAGCGGCGCGCTGCGGGCTCGCGTGCGTCCCGCGACACTCCCCGGCCGCCGGTTGCAGCCGCCGAGAACTGAGCCGGCGTTGACCCCTCGTCCTCGTCTGTTAGGGCTCGAGGACGCAGTGGGGACGGGAGCGATGATGAGCGGCTATCGTAGGGCGGGAGTGATCGGGGCCGGGGCCTGGGGGACGGCCCTGGCGCAGGTGATGGCGCGAGCCGGGCATGAAACCCTGCTGTGGGCGCGCGAGTCCGAAGTGGTGACGTCGGCCGCCGCCCGCCGTGAGAATACGGCTTTTCTTCCAGGCGTGTTGCTCGAAGACGCCGTGACCGTCACCGGCGACATGGCCGCGCTGGCCGAGTGCGATCTCATTCTGGCCGTGCCGCCCGCCCAGCACATGCGCGCCACCCTGGCCGCCTTCATGCCTCATTGTCGCGAGGGTTTACCTATCCTGCTGTGCGCCAAGGGGGTGGAGCGCGGCACGCTGAAGCTGATGACCGAAGTGCTGGCCGAGACCCTGCCCCAAGCGCGGGGAGCGGTGCTGTCGGGGCCGAGCTTCGCCGCCGAGGTGGCCCGGGATCTGCCGACGGCGGTGACTCTGGCCTGCGGAGACGAAGCCTTGGGACGCAACTTGGCGGAAACGATCGCAACCCCGCGCTTTCGGCCCTACCTGGCCACCGACATGATCGGAGCGGAGGCCGGCGGCGCGCTGAAGAACGTTCTGGCCATCGGCACGGGCATCGTCGAGGGCCGCCAGTTGGGCCGCAGCGCTCATGCCGCTCTTATCACGCGCGGCTTCGCTGAGATGACCCGCATGGCCATGGCCCTGGGCGCGCGGCGTGAGACTGTGGCCGGGCTGTGCGGCCTGGGCGACCTGGTCCTGACCTGCTCCAGCCCCCAGTCGCGCAACATGAGCGTGGGTCTGGCGCTGGGCCGGGGCGAGACCTTGGAACAGGCGCTCAGTGGCAAGCGATCGGTGGCCGAGGGTGTCGAGAGCGCCCCGGCCGTGCGCGAACTGTCGGCGCGGCTGGGCGTCGAAACGCCGATCTGCGAAGCCGTCGCGGCGATCTTGGCCGCTGAGGCCACGGTCGACGAGGCCATTGACGGCCTGTTGTCTCGTCCGATCACCCAGGAACACTACGGCGGCTAACGTAAGGGGCCCTGGCCGCGTGGTTAAGCCGGTCTTAAGGCCATCTGGGGGATCACGGCGCGACGACGCCGAGGTCCCGCCGTGCTCCGATCTCCCCTGCCCCGCCCCCTTCGCCTGACCCGCGCCGCCCTGGCGGCGGGCCTGCTGCTGGGCGCGGGGATGATGACCGGCGCGGCCCAGACCATGCCGGACGGGCGGCCCACGCCGACAGGGCTGGAGGTGCCGCGCTGGATCACCTTGAAGTCGGACCGGGTGCGCGCCCGCCAGGGACCGGGTCTGGACCATGCGGTGATGTGGGAGTACCGCGCCGCCGGCCTGCCGGTCCAGGTCATCGCCGAAACACGAGAATGGCGAAAGATCTGCGATCCGGAAGGGTCCGTCGCCTGGATCCACCGCACCGTCGCCTCGGGACGGCGCACGGTATTCAACCGGACAGGCGCAGAGGTTGTCCTGCGAGCGGGCCGATCCGAGCGGGCGGCAAGCCGCGGCGCCCTGGGTCCACGCGCCATCGCGCCGCTCGACGACTGCCGCGACGGCTGGTGCCGGATCGGCGGACGCGGCGCGCGAGGCTGGGTCGAGGCTGGTCAGGTGTTCGGGGTTCAGGACCGGGCTTTGTGCGACTATCGGCGGGCAGCGGGGCGGGCGAACCGCGCCTTTAGTCGAGCGCGCGCGCCTCTTCCACCAGCATGATCGGCACCCCGTCGCGGATGGGGAAGGCCAGCTTGGCGCCCGTGGAAATCAGTTCCCCGCCCTCGCGATCATAGGTCAGGAGGCCGCGCGTGACCGGGCAGACCAGAACCTCCAGCAGGCGCGGATCGACCTCGGTTGGGGTGTTGAAGGCGTCGCTCATGACCGGCTTATTGCACGGACCGCGGCTCGTCGTCATCCGACTCGGCGGCGTCGATACGCATGAGCGCCGCCAGGCAGTCGGCTCGGTCCAGCAGCGCGGGCTGTTCCAGCAACAGCTGCTTTTCCGCCGGCTCAAAAGGCAGGGCCATGGAGAGGCTGTTGACCAAGGCCTCCGTCGGAGCGTCCTCGGCCGTCTCCCAGTCGATCTCCAGCATCCGCCGCTCCAGATAGGGGCGCAACGCATCAAAGAAATTCTCGCGGTCGAACGCCTCGGCCTCGTCCGGGCCGCGCAGGTCGCCCTCGAACGGCTGGAATCCCACGCGCACTTGGCGATAGGGGGTCTGGACCGGCAATTCGGACAAGGTCGAGAAACGCGCCACACCCGTCAAGGTGATCATGTAGCGGCCATCGCCAGTCTCAGTGAAGCTGGTGATGCGCCCGGCGCACCCGACGCCCACCAGCAACGGATGCTCGGGATCGCCGCCCTGGGTTTGGATCATGCCGATAATGCGATCGCCGGCCATGGCGTCGTCGACCATGTTCAGATAGCGCGGCTCGAACACGTTGAGCGGCAGTTGTCCACGCGGCAGAAGCAACACTCCGTCCAGCGGAAAGACCGGGATGACCTGGGGAAGGTCGGCCGCGCGGATGTAGCTGCGGACCATCAGGCGAACAGGATGGACGACAGCTTGCGGCGGCCGTCGCGGGCTATGGGCGAGTCGGGGCCGGCGGCCTCGAACACGGTCAGCAGCTTCTTCCTCGCAGCCTGATCGTTCCACTCGCGGTCGGCCGCGACGATTCTCAGCAGATGATCGACCGCCGCTTCTAGCTGACCCGATCCGGCGAGAGCCTCGGCGAGGTCATAGCGGGCCTGGTGATCATCGGGGTCGGCCGAAAGGCGGCTCTCGATCTGAGCCGTCTCGCCAATCGGCCTGGAGCCCAGAGAGAGCTGTGCGCGCACAGCATTGACAGCCGGATCCTTGGACGGATCGGGCGCCATGGCGATGGTCTGTCGCGCCTGGTCGGCGTCGCCGCCGGCCAGATAAACCGAGGCCATGCCGGCGATGGCTTTTTCGTTGTCGGGTTCCAGCTGAAGAATGTGGGCGTACGCCTGGGCGGCGCCGCCCCAGTCCTGAAGACCGACCGATTCCTCCGCCAGGGACAGCAGCTGCTCTACGTCGGAAGGGCCCTGTTCGCCACCGGCCAGCTTGTCGATGAAGGCCTTGACCTGGCTCTCAGGCAAGGCGCCCTGAAAGCCGTCGACCGGCTGACCGTTCTTGAAGGCGTAGACGGTGGGAATCGACTGGACCTTCAGCTGGCCGGCGTAGGCGGGGTTCTTGTCGATATCGATCTTGACCAGCTTGACGGCTCCGCGTGCGGCGCGGACGGCTTTTTCTAGGGCGGGCGTCAGCTGGCGGCACGGACCGCACCAGGAGGCCCAGAAATCGACGATGACGGGCTGGCGCCGCGAAGCCTCGACCACGTCCTGCATGAAGCCGGCGTCGGAGCCGTCCTTGATCAGGTCCTCGGGTGTGGCGGTCGGATCGGCGAAGGTCATGGCTGCTCGTGGTCGGTCGTGAAGAGGGGAAACGCGATACGGCCCAGATGGTCGCGCGAACCGGATGTCGCAATCTCAGACGACGGCGCCGGCCTCGAAATCGACGACGATCGGGGCGCGACCGATCTCGGCGAGGAAGCGACCGAAGGCGGCTTGGGTCAGACCGGTGGTGGCGGTGTTGGTCAAAGGGTGGAAATTGACGATCTCCGCCTCGGCCAGGCGGCGGTCCAGCACGAAGGTCACCCGTCCATCGGCATCGTTGATCAGCCCCAGCGCCGTCACAGAGCCGGGGCGGACGCCCAGGGTCTCATACAGCAGGGTCTCGTTGCCGAACGATAGCCGGTCGGCGCCAATCACCCGGTGCAGAGTCTTGAGGTCGATGACCGTGTCCTGACGCGCCGAGACCAGCCACAGCCGACCCTTCTTGTCCTTCAGGAACAGGTTCTTGGTGTGGGCGCCGGGCATGGCGGCCTTGAGTTCGAGCCCCTCCTCGACGCGAAAGACGGCCGGGTGGTCTTGGGTGGTCTGATCGATGCCGCGTCCGGCCATCCAGGCGAGAAGCCTCTCGCGGTCATAGGCGGGGGCGTCCAAGAGCGTGAGCCTCAGCGGCCGCGCAGGTCAGTGATGGTCTTGTTCGGCGCGATGTCCTCGGTCGAGGTGATCAGGTGAAGGAGCGCCGGGCGGCCCTCCCGGGCGGCGGAGCGGGCCTGTTCCAGCGCATTGGGGAAAGCGTCAGTGGTCTCGCAGCGCACCCCGAAGGCGCCGAAGGCCTGGGCGTAGGCGACGAAATCCGGGTTCTTCAGGTCGGTGGCGATGACCCTGCCCGGATAGTGCCCCTCCTGGTGCATGCGGATGGTGCCGTAGCTGGAATTGTCGACGACGATGACCACGACGCCGAGGCCGTGCT
>CAZITK010000117.1:0-6079 GCA_964542145.1 uncultured Brevundimonas sp. | reverse complement strand
TGACCTGTTTGCCGGCATCGCCGGTCTGGGCCGTCACCAGGGTATTGCCCAGCATCTCGCGGGCGTGGGCCACGGCCTCCTCGACCGACTTGGCCAGGCGGACGCCGCCCTTGGCCTCGGCGCCCAGTTCCTTGAACCTGCCCTTGCCGCGCCCGCCGGCGTGGATCTGGGACTTCACCACGTAGAGCGGGCCAGGCAGGGACCGGGCGGCGGCCTCGGCTTCATCGGCCGAGGTGATGGCGACGCCCTCGGCGACGGGGGCGCCGAAGCCCTTGAGAAGCTGCTTGGCCTGATACTCGTGGATGTTCATGGATCGCGCGCCGCTGATTTGGGAGGGGTCGGCGCCGCTTATAGAGGCCCGCCCTTCGCAGGCGCAACAGCGGTTCGCCCTGGGCCTGTGAACTGAACGAACTGGACGAAGTGGACTCTAGTTCACCCAGTCGCGCTTGAGCGTTCGCGAGGCGGCGATCAGCAGGAGCGAAGCCAGCAGGTAGAAGCCCATGCCCGTATAGATGGCCCAGCGCAGGCTCTCGTCGCCGAAGCGCGGCGCCAGCAGGTCGCTCATCCAGCCAAAGTAGTAGAAGCCCACGGCGATGCCGAGCAGGTTGTTGATCAGCAGGAACAGCGCCGACGCTGTCGAGCGCATGGGCGCGGCGACGAGATGCTGGACGGAAGCGGTGATCGGTCCCAGCCAGGCGAGGTTCAGACCAGTCGGGATCAGAAAGATCAGGAAGGCGAGGGTCAGCGCCTGAGCGTTGGTTCCGCCCTCCGGAAGCACCAGGCCGATCAGCCAGGGCGAGTTCATCGCGAGGACGAAACAGGGCGCGGATATCAGAAAGGCGATGGCCGGCGTCAGGGGGTAGGCGCCCTTGCCACGCCGCGCCAGCTTGTCGGCGATCGCGCCGCCGCTCCAGATACCCAGCAGGCCGCCGATCAGGGCGATGCCGGCGTAGTACCAGCTGGTTTGGGCCAGGGTCAGGTCGAAGCTGCGCATGAAGAACAGCGGCAGCCAGCCGGCCACGCCGTAGCCGCAAACCGAGGATGAAGCGGCTCCCAGCGACAGGAGCCAGAAGCTTCTCTTGGGAATCACGACCGAGGCGGTGACCCGGGCGATCATCAGCGACACTCCGATAACGGTGAACAACATGCCGCCGAAACCCAGCACAAGCGGGTTGAGGGCGGCGATCCGGCCCAACCAGGTGACCAGGGCGAGCCCGACCAGGCCCGCGCCGAGCCCCAGCATGATCTGGGCGGCGATCCTGCCGACGCGGCCCGGCGCGCGGCCCGGGAGCGCATCGGCCGGCGCGGCGTCGATGCCGACCTTGGGCGTGATGGCCGGCGATGGCGCGTCCTTGCGCAGGTCGGTGGCGCCGCGCTGGGGATCGCGCACGGTCAGCTTGAGCAGGGGCGCGACCAGCAGGCCCAAGAGGCCGACGACGATGAAGCTGGTCCGCCAGCCGTAGGTGGCGGCAAGCAAGCCGCCGACCAGGGTGCCAGCGGCGGTGCCGAGCGGGATACCGAAAGCAAAGGCCGCCAGCGCTCGCGCCCTCTGATGCGGCGGGAAATAGTCAGTGATCAGGGAATAGGCCGGGGCCACGCCGCCGGCTTCACCCACACCCACGCCCATGCGGAACATGAACAGCTGACCAAAGCTGCCCGCCACGCCGCAAAGGGCTGTAAAGCCCGACCACACGGTCAAGGCGCCGGTTATGATGGTCACGCGACTGGTTCGATCGGCCAGCCAGGCCAGCGGGATGGCCAGGGTGGAGTAGACCGAGGCGAAGGCGATGCCGCCCAGCAAACCGAACTGGCTGTCCGACAGGCCGAACTCTTCCTTCAGAGGCGCGGCAAGGATGCCGATAATCTGCCGGTCCAGGAAGTTGAGCATATAGACCAGGATCAGCACCGCCAGGACGTAGTAGCGGTAGCCCGGACGAGCGGGCGCGGGAGCGGTGGTCGTGGCGTCGGTCAAGGGATGTCCTCTGGCCGCTGATCGGCGGTGCGTTCAAGCGCGACCGTATCGACCGCGGCGGTCTCCGAAAAGGCGAAAGGCGGCGCTCCCGCGAGGACCGCCGCCTTTCTGATCTCTGGCGCTCAGCCCGCCATCAGTAGCGGGCGCTGAACTTGAGCATCCAGGTCCGCGGCGCGCCGTAGTAGGCGGTGCGGATGTTGCCGACCGAGGAGAACTCCTGGGCGTCGGTGCGGTAAACCTCGTCCGACAGGTTCTGGCCGTACAGGCCGATCGAATAGCGGCTGGTCGGATCGTCCCAGACCACCCGGGCGTCGTACAGCCAGTATTCGTCCTGATACATGCCGTCGATACGGGTGTCGGTGTTGATGAAGGTGTTGTCCACCGCCAGCGCCATCCGCGACCGGTACCGGGCGGCGGCGCCCAAGGTCACCGAGGAACCGCCGTCCAGATCCAGCACATACTGGCCGCCGAAGCGCATGGTCCAGCGCGGCGAGAAGGCCGGATCCTGGAAGGCGCGGCTGCCGCCGAAGTTAGTGAAGCGGTCGTCGTTGAACTCCTTGTAGTCGGCGTCCAGGAAGCCGATCTGGGCGTCCAGCGTCCAGTTCGGCGCCGGGATCAGCACGGTCTCGACCTCGAAGCCCATGATGTCGAGCGCGCCGGCGTTGATGACGCTGAGCACCGGGGCGGGAAGTCCCGTCACCGGGTCGGTGTCCAGACCCGACACACGCGCCTGGAAGTCATCGTACTGGGTCAAGAAGGCCGCCACGTTCAGCCGGAAGCGATTGTCCCAATAGCTGGTCTTGGCGCCGATCTCGAAGGTGTCGGCGGTCTCCGGCGCATATTCCGTGGCCTCGGCGGCGGAGTTCGCCCGGCCGTTGAATCCGCCCGATTTGAAGCCCTGAGCATAGCGCGCATAGACCATGGCGTCGTCGGTCAAGCGGTAGTCGGCCGACAGCATGATCGAGGTGTCGTCGTACTCGCCGGTCGGGGGCGCGAAGCCGTAGGTGACGTTGAAGGCCGGGAGCAGGTTGTAGAAGGTCGAGGTGGTCCGGTCGTAGTCCTTCTCCTCCTCGGTGTGGCGCACCCCGGCCGACAGCCGCAGCGCGTCGGTCACGGCAAAGCTCACATTGGCGTAGGCGGCCTTGGAGGTGGTTTCGAGGCTGTCATCGATGGTGCGCAGGAAGCCGGAATTCAGGAACGCCGGGCCGAGCAGGTCGTCGGCGTAGGCTTCCTGATGGGAAGAGACCTTCTCTCGCAGGTAATAGAGGCCGCCGACCGCGGTGACCGGGCCGCTCTCATAGGTCAGTTGCAGTTCCTGGCTGATCTGGTTCTGATCGACCGCGACCAGGGCGTCGGAGATTTCCAGCTCGGTAGCGTCGAAGTCGATGTAGTCATCGGTCTCCAGCTCGCGGTACGAGGTGATAGAGCGCAGGGTCAGGGCGTCCGACAGATCCCAGGCGACGCGCGCCGACAGGCCCCAGCTTTCCAGCCGGGTCTCGTTGGGCAGGCCCGGCGTGGTCGAGGTCTCGAAGTTGTATTCCGGCAGCGGCGAAGGCACGGGCCGCACCACGCCGCCGGTCAGGTAGGTCAGGTCGTTGACCGCCTGACCCACCGTCAGGCCGGCGTCGTCTTTGGCGTAGTCGGCAGTCAGATCGACGCTGATGGTGCTCGCCGGATCCCAGGCCAGGGCAGCGCGGAATGCCGTGGTGTTCTTGTCGTTGTATTCGGCCCCGGTCAGCGGGTCGGTGACGTAGCCCCCGCGCTCGGAATGCAGCGCCGAAAAGCCGAGCGCGAGACCCTCGGCCACCGGTCCCGACACCGCCGCCTGGACATCGAGCATGTCATAGGAGCCGTAGGCCACCGAGCCGCGCGCGCGGAACTCGTCGCCCGGCCGCCGCGACACCAGCTTCAGGGCGCCGCCGATTGTGTTCTTGCCGTACAGGGTGCCCTGAGGACCGCGCAGCACCTCGATGCGCTCCAGGTCAAGAAGGTCAAACTGGGTACCCCGGATGCGGCTGTAGTAGACGTCGTCGATATAGACCCCGACGGCCGGGTCGAAGGTCTGCAGCGCGTCCGGCTGGCCGACGCCGCGGATGTAGATGTTGGTGGCGTTGGAGGACCCGCGACCCTGTACCAGGTTCAGGTTCGGCACCGCGCCTTGCAGGTCGGTCACCTGCTGGGCGCCGATCCGCTCCAGGGTCGCGCCGGAGAAGGCTGTCAGAGCGAGGGGGGTGGTCTGGGCCGATTCCTCGGTGCGCCGTGCGGTGACCACGATCTCCTCAAGCTGGGTGGCCTGGGGGTCCGAGGACATCGGGTCCTGGGCGAGGGCGGCTCCGGTCAGCGCGCCCCAGGCCGCTCCCGACATGAGGGCGAGCTTGGCGAAACGGTTCATGGCGGATGTCCCTGTGACTAGCGTTTCCGTTGGACGCGTTATTCAGCGTTCAATGATTTTCTGGACGTGTGACGCCGCCGGGCGAAACTGTCAAACGGTAACGCTTGCCATGGCTCACGATGCGAGGCGGTGTTGCCGTCGCGACACCGCTCGGAGACCTCCGATTGCCCGACGCGGGGGCCCGCGATAAGTGTCTTTGCGATGACCAAGCCGATCCCGATCGCCGCCGGCAAGTCCGCGCGTGGGCGTCCGTCCAAGTCGCGACAGCAGGGCGACACGCGCGAGGCCATACTGGACGCGGCCGAGGATCTGTTCTCCAAGCATGGCTTCTATGGGGTCACCATCCGCGAGGTGGCGCGCGAAGCGGGCGTGGATACCGCCTTGGTGCACTATTACTTCGGGGCCAAGCGCGACCTGTTCGACGAAGTCTTCCTGAGGCGGGCCGAAGTGCTGAACGCCGAACGGATCGACGCGATTAATCGCTATTCCGTCGATCACGCCGGCAAGATGACGCTGGAGGGTCTGCTCCGCGCCTTTCTGACCCCGCCGTTCGAGCGCTCGCTGCGGGGCGGCCCCGGCTGGAAACACTATTCGGTGCTGATCGCGCAGACCAACGCCAACCCCACTTTCGGAGGCGAGACCATGGCGCGCTATTTCGATCCCGCCATCCGACGTCTGATCGAGCTGATGCGACCCTTGCTGCCTGGCGCACGCGACGTCGATCTCTACTGGGCCTGGCACAATCTGTCAGGGGCGCTCACCCTGACCCTGGGCGAGACCGGGCGTATCGACCGGCTGTCCGGCGGACTGTGCCGCTCGGGCGATCTGGAGATCGCTTCCGCCTATATGGTCCGCTTCGCCGCCGCCGGTTTTCGCGCCGTGTGCGATCCGGAGCGACCGGTGCAGGCGAGACCGTGACGAGGGAAGCGCGCGTCGAGCTTGCACGCGGGCTGGGCGTGGCGCTCGCCGCAGGCGCCGTGCTCGCTTTGACAGGAGCCTTCGGCAGCGCCGAGGCCCCGTTGGTCCACAGGCTGGCTTACTGGATCCCGCTGATGGTCGTGGGCGGCTTCTGGGGCCATCTGTGTTCCGTGCTCATCGACCGCCTCATCGACCTGGACGAGCGGCCGTGGCTTCAGGTCGGCCTGTTGACGGCGGTCATAACCGGCCCCCTGGTGGTCATGGTCTGGACGGCGACCGGGCTGGTGTTCACGGGCCGGCTGTACGGACTAGCCGCCATGGGTCAGCTGGTCCTGCCTGTGTTCATCGTCACGGCGGTGATCAGCGCCATCAACGTCTTCACCAGCCGGGCGCGGCCGGTGAAGACACGCAGGGCGCCGGCGGACGCGCCGGAGTCGCGATTCCCCGCGCGTCTGTCGGCCCAGCTACGCGGCGCGCGAATCCGCGCCGTCCAGGCTGAGGACCACTACTTGCGGATCCACACCGACCGCGGCTCGGACCTCATCCTGATGCGTCTGACCGACGCTCTGAAGGAGCTGGAAGGTCTGGAAGGCGCCCAGACCCACCGCAGCTGGTGGGTCGCTCGTGACGCAGTGCGCGGGGTCGAGCGCGGTGACGGCCGCGCCAGACTGACGCTCGACGGGGGGATCGTGGCGCCCGTCAGCCGCCGCTACGCGCGCGCCCTTCGCGAAGCCGGCTGGTACTAGAGCGCCTTCCAATTACCGTGGAAGGCTGCAGGCAGGGCGATGTCGGCGCGC
>CAZITK010000116.1:0-6147 GCA_964542145.1 uncultured Brevundimonas sp. | reverse complement strand
ACCGCCGCCATCCTGACCCAGGCGACGGATCGCAGCTTCGTCATCCTGGACGAGATCGGCCGGGGCACCGCCACCTGGGACGGCCTGGCCATCGCCTGGGCCACGGCCGAGGCGCTGCACGAAACCAACCGGGCCCGCACCCTGTTCGCCACCCACTATCACGAGCTGGCGGCGCTGGAGGATCGGCTGGACCATGTCTGCAACCTGTCCATGCGGGCGCGCGAGTGGAACGGCGAACTGGTCTTCCTGCACGAGGCCCACCCCGGCGCCGCCGACCGTTCCTACGGCGTCCAGGTGGCCCGGCTGGCGGGGGTGCCGCCCAAGGTCGTCGCCCGCGCCAAGGCGGTGCTTGAGCGGCTGGAGAGCGAGAAGTCAGCGCCCGCCCGGCTGGAGGACCTCCCCCTGTTCGCCTTGGCCGAACCGGTGCGAGCGTTCGCGCCGGCCGCGCCGTCGCCGGTGGAGACGGCCCTGGCCGACATCGAGCCCGACGACCTGACGCCGCGCGAGGCGCTGGAGGCGCTCTATCGGCTGAAGGGGCTGAAGACGTGATGTCTCAGACTCTCCTCATCCTCGGGCGAAGCGAAGCGGAGGCCGGGGGACCCAACGGCGCCCGAAGGGCGATGTCACGACGCGCCCTGTCGCCTCCGCTGACGTTCCGGCGCCGCTGGTTCCCCCGTCGCTTCGCGTCGGAGGACGACGATGGCTGTGGCTGACCCCCTCGGCGAGGCCGCCCGCTCGCGGGACCCGCGCGCCGCGATCGTCTCCCTTCTCACCGCCCAGTGGGACGCCGGCCGCTACAAGGCCCGCACGCGGCTGGAGGCCGGGGCGCCCGGCGTCGAGGTGGCGCGGCTCTATGCGGCGGCGGCGGACGAGGTGATCCGGACCCTGTGGCGCTTCACCGACGAACACCTGCATCCGGCCCCCAATCCCACCGAGGCCGAGCGGCTCAGCGTCCTCGCCGTCGGCGGCTACGGCCGGGGTGTCTTGGCTCCCTTCTCGGACCTGGACCTGCTGTTCTTGCGTCCCTGGAAGACCACCGCCCGCAGCGAGACCCTGGCGGAATTCATGCTCTACGTCCTGTGGGACCTGGGCGCCAAAGTCGGCTCGGCCGTTCGTTCGATCGACCAGAGTCTGAACCTCGCCCGCGCCGACATGACCGTCCGCACCGCCCTTCTGGAAGCGCGGGTGGTGGCTGGCGACCCCTCGCTGGGCGACGAGTTTCTCGCCCGCTTCCGCCACGAGGTAGAGAAATCCGATCCTCGTCCCTTCATCGCCGCCAAGCTGGCCGAACGCGACCTGCGCCACCAGAAGGCCGGCGCCGTGCGCTACCGGGTCGAGCCCAACGTCAAGGATGGCAAGGGAGGCCTGCGCGACCTCAACGCCCTGTTCTGGATCGCCCGCGCCCTAGCGCCCCACAGCCCCCTGGGCGAGGATGCGCTCAAGGACGTGTTGACCGGGCGCGAACGCCGTATGTTTGCTGACGCTTTCCATTTTCTGTGGTCGGTCAGATGTCATATTCACCTGACATCGGGACGCGCCGAGGAAAAGCTGACCTTCGACCTCCAGCCGGAAGTAGCGCGACGCATGGGCTGGCGCGGGCGCGGCGACGAGCCGGCGGTGGAGCGGTTCATGCGGCGATATTTCATCGTCGCTCGCGACGTCGGCGCCCTGACCCGCGCCGTCTCGGCCCAGCTGGAGGCGCGGGGTCAGAAGCAGGCCGGTGGGCTGTCCCGCCTGGATCTGACCCGCCTGATCCCCCGCCGCCGCAAGCGCCTGCGCGACTCGGCATTCATCGTCGAGGGCGGCCGGCTGACCGTAGCTGGGCCGGAGGTCTTCGCCGAGAAGCCGGCCCGGCTGGTTCAGTTGTTCGCCTCAGCGGACGCCCAGGACCTCGATCTGCATCCGGACGCCTTTTCGGCCGTGAGCCGCTCCCTGTCGCTGGTCACGCCTGCCCTGCGCCGTGACGTGGAAGCGGGCGAGGCCTTTCTCAAGGTGCTGGCCCACGGCCAGCGCCCCTATAGGGTCCTGTCGATCATGAACGAGACCGGGCTTCTGGGCCGCTTCCTGCCGGAGTGGGGCCGGATCGTCGGCCAGACTCAGTTCAACATGTATCACGCCTATACGGTCGACGAGCACACGCTCCAGGCCATCGGCGTCATCAACGACATCGCCCGCGGCAAGCTGCAGGACGACCACCCCCTGGCCTCGGTCATCGTCCATCGCATCGCCGATCCGGAGGTGCTGATGCTGGGGATGCTGCTCCACGATGTCGGCAAGGGCGGCGACCGGGGCCAGCTGGAGGACGGCGAGATCGCCGCGCGCCGCGCCTGCGAGCGGCTGGGCCTGGACCGGCGTCGAGCCGAACTGGTCGCCTGGCTGGTGCGCCACCACCTCGCCCTTTCCGACACGGCACAGAAGCGCGATGTTTCGGATCCCGCCACCGTGCGCGGCTTCGCCGAATTGGTCGGCGACCCCGAGCGACTGCGGATGCTGCTGGTCCTGACGGTGGCCGACGTCCGCGCCGTCGGTCCGACTGTGTGGAACGGCTGGAAGGGCCAGCTGATGCGCCAGCTCTACGCCGCTACCGAGGCCCTGTTCCGGGGGGAGGACACCCCTAGCGACGATCCGGATCTCGAGCAGCTGGCGCTGATCGGACGGGCCGCCTCCTCCGGCGGCGCCGTGCTGGCGCGGCCAGGCGAGGCCGATGCCACCGAGGTCGCCATCGCCGCCCGCGACCGTCCGGGCCTTTTCGCCGAGATCGCCGAGGTGATGGCCTCGGCTGGAGCCGATGTGGTCGGCGCCCGTCTCCGGACGGCGCCGGACGGGGCGGTGCTGGACCGCCTCCTGATCCAGGACGGCGCCGGGGCTCCCTATGGGCAAAGCGACCCTCGCCGCCTGAAGGCCCTGGTCTCGGACCTGGAGCGGGTGGCGCGCGGCGAGCCGGCCCCGCGTCGGCGCGGGGACCCGACCCCCAGCGCCCGGCGCGCCGCCTTTGACGTGCGGCCGGTGGTGATGATCGACAACCAGACCAGCGAGGCGGCGACGGTGGTCGAGGTGTCCGGCGCCGATCGACCGCGCCTCTTGGCCGATCTCGCCCGCGCCATCGCCGACCAAGGCCTGTCGATCCGATCGGCCCATGTCGCCAGCTTCGGCGAGCGGGCGGTCGACAGCTTCTATGTCGTCGCCGGCGACGGCCGGCGGCTGACCTCCAAGGCCCGAATCAAGGTCCTGACCGAGGCCCTGACCGCCGTCATCGAGCGTGCGCCGGAGCCTCAGAGCAGCCGCCCCCGCGCGCGCGCCTCGATGCGCGATGTGTCGGAGTTCGGCCCTCGCCCGGCCGCCAAATCCGTTTCCAGACGCCGCGCGCCGGTCTAAGGCGGGCAGGTGAGCCAGCCCCGCGATCCCAAAGCCGATCCTGCGCCTCCCAGCGGCCACGCCGCGTCCGCACCCATGAGCGGCGCCGCCGAGCCCGCGGCCGTGGCCACCGAGATTCCGATTGTGACGCCGGCCAGTCCGCCGGAAAAACCCGGCGGAATGATGCGCTCCTCGGCCATCTTCAGCAGCCTGACCCTGATCAGCCGCCTGGCAGGGTTCGCGCGGGATATCGCCGTCAACGCCTTCCTCGGCGCCTCGGTGGGGCCGGCGGCGGACGCCTATAATACAGCGCTCAGCTTCCCCAATCTGTTCCGCCGCATCTTCGCGGAAGGGGCCTTCGCCGCCGCCTTCGTGCCGGCCTACGCCAAGACCCTGGAACGGGAAGGGCCAGAAGCCGCCGACAAGGTGGCGCGCGACGCCCTGGCCGTGGTTCTGGTGATCACCGCCATCCTGACCGTCGCCGCCCAGCTGGCCATGCCGTGGCTGATGATGGCGATCAATATCGGCTTTCTGGATGATCCGGGCCGCTTCCGGCTGGCGGTGATCCTGACACAGATCACCATGCCCTATCTGCCGTGCATGGCGGCGGCGGCTTTGCTGTCGGGCGTGCTCAATGCGCGCGGCCGGTTCATCGTCTCGGGCGCCTATCCGATCCTGCTCAATATCATCATGCTGGTCGCCATCCTCAACTGGCAGGGCGACCCCATCCAGGCCGCCTACGCCGCCAGCTGGTCCGTGCTGGTCTCCGGCTTCGCCCAGGCCGGGCTGTGCTGGTGGGCCGTTCGCAAGGCGGGGGCCCGGATCAAGCTGGTCCGGCCGCGCCTGTCGCCGGCCGTCAAGCTAATTATCATTACGGCCATTCCCGCCGCCATCGGCAACTCGGCGACCCAGATCAACGTCTTCATCTCCGGCAATCTGGCCAGTTTCGTGGATGGAGGCCGGTCCTGGCTGGCCGCGGCGGATCGCCTTTATCAGCTGCCGCTGGGACTGGTGGGCGTGGCCATCGGCGTGGCGCTGTTGCCGCGCCTATCGCGGGCCGTGGCGGGCGGAGACACCGGTCAGCAACAGGCTTCGATGGACGAGGCCCTCGCCCTGTCCATGGCCCTGACCCTGCCGGCGGCGGCGGCCATCATGGGCATGCCGCTGTTCCTGATCGACGGCCTGTTCACGCGCGGCGAGTTCCTGGCCTTCGACGCCCAGAACACCGCCCGCGCCCTGTTTCAGTTCGGCTGGGGCGTGCCGGCCTTCGTTCTGATCCGCATCCTGGCGCCCGGCTTCTTCGCGCGGGGCGACACGCGCCGGCCGATGATCTTCGCCCTGGTGTCGGTGGCGGTGAACGCCGCCCTGGCCATCACCCTGTTCTGGAGCGGCATGGGGGTGTCGGGCATCGCGGCGGCGACCAGTGCGGCGGCCTGGGTCAATGTGGCGCTCCTGGCCGGAACCCTGTGGCGGCGCGGTCACTGGCGGCCCGGCCCGGCGGTGCTGTCGCGCGTCGCCCGCATCGCCGTGGCCAGCGCGGCTCTGGGGGGGCTGACGGCCCTGGCCTCCTTCTACCGGCCCCAGATCGAAGCCCCGATAGCGGCGGTGCTGGAACACGGCGCCAAGGAGATCGCCCTGGTGGGCGTCACGGGCGTGGGCGGCCTGATCTATGTGGCGCTCCTGTTCGCCACCCGCGCGGTGACGGTGATCGAGGTCAGGGGGCTGGTCCGGCGCACCAGACAATGACCGCTCATCCCGGCGAAAGCCGGGACCTAGTGTTGTGGATGAGCACTCTCGGCCGGTTCGCCCCGCCCGCGATCCTATGCGCTGTGCCTCATGAAAGAACTGGCTCCCGGCTTTCGCCGGGATGAGCGGAAGAAGGAGTTGCCCTCGTGCGGGGCCTCGGGCATTGCCCCGCGACCATGACCGATACCCCGACCGATACCTCGGCTCCCGCCTATTCCGGCCCGCGCCGCATCCTTTCCGGCATCCAGGCTTCCGGCGCCCTGCATTTGGGCAACTATCTGGGCGCGCTCAAGCGCTTCACCCAGCTTCAGGACGCGGGCGCGCCCTGTTTCCTGTTCGTCGCCGACCTGCACGCCATCACCGTCTGGCAGGAACCAGACAAGCTGGCCGCCCAGACCCGCGAGATCGCCGCCGCCTATCTGGCGAGCGGCCTCGACCCCTCGCGCAGTGTGATCTTCCCACAGTCGGCGGTGCGCGCCCATTCGGAGCTTGCCTGGATCTTCAACTGCGTCGCACGCCTCGGCTGGCTGGACCGCATGACCCAGTTCAAGGAGAAGTCCGGCAAGCACAAGGAACGCTCCTCGGTCGGGCTCTACACCTATCCGGTGCTGCAGGCGGCCGACATCCTGGTCTACAAGGCCACCGAGGTGCCGACCGGCGAGGACCAGAAGCAGCACCTGGAGCTGACGCGCGACATCGCCGCCAAGTTCAACCACGATTACGGCGTCGATTTCTTCCCCGAGGTGCAGCCGCTGATCGAGGGCGTCGCGACGCGGGTGATGAGCCTGCGCGACGGCAGCAAGAAGATGTCGAAATCCGACCCCTCGGACGCCAGCCGCATCAACCTGACCGACGATGCCGACACCATCGCGCAGAAGATCCGTAAGGCCCGCACCGATGCCGACCCGCTGCCCGGCAGCATGGCGGGGCTGAAGGACCGAGCCGAGGCGAAGAACCTCGTCAACATCTACGCGGCGCTCTCGGGCGAGACGCCCGACGCGGTGCTGGCCCGCTTCGAGGGGCAGGGCTTCGGTGCCTTCAAGCCGG
>CAZITK010000115.1:0-6247 GCA_964542145.1 uncultured Brevundimonas sp. | reverse complement strand
CGGCTGGCGCATGGAATAGACGTCGATGCCGGGGCCCGCACCCTGGGTATATTCGCCCTTGAGGGCATGCGGGATGCCGCAGGCGAACTCGATCACTTCCAGGCCGCGCTGGATGTCGCCCTTGGAGTCGGCCACGACCTTGCCGTGCTCTGACGACAGCAGTTCGGCCAGGTCCTGCATATTCGCCTCGACCAGGCGCTTGAACTCGAACATCACGCGCGCGCGGCGCTGGGGGTTGGTCGAGGACCAGCCTTCGAAGGCGTTCTGGGCGGCCTGGACGGCGCGATCGACCTCGCTTTCGGTCGCCAGCTGGACGCGCGCCTGCACCTCGCCGGTGTTCGGATCGAACACGTCCGAGAACCGGGCCGAACCGCCCTTGAACGTCTGACCGTCGATGAAGTGGTGGATGTCGCGCATGATCCGCGTCCTCGCCTGTGCTTTGCGTTGGGCGGGGTTTAGCGGGCGTGGGCGGCGGGGGCCAGTGGGCTTTAGCGCCCCTCCAGCTCCCTCAGCCGGATGGCGTACATGTGATCCACGGCGCCGGGACCGTCTAGGGCGGCGCGTTCTCGGGCGGCCAGCCAGCGCGACTGGTCGGAAAGCACCGCCTCGCGCAACGGACCCTCGGCGGCGTGGTCCAGCGCGGCGCGCATGCGGACGTCGGCCTCGGCCAGGCGCGGTTCACGACACACCAGCCGATCGGCTCGGGACCTCAGACCCCCACACCGGTCGCCGACCGCAACGACCACCGCGCTGTAGCGGCTGACCCGCGCCGAGCGGACCGTTTCATCGGGACGGGGGTCCGCTGCAACGAAAGGGGACTGATCGACGATCGCGCCGCTGTCGGCATGGTCGGCGCCGATAAGGGGAGCCTCGACCGGAGGGAGCGCGCTGTTCAGGGCCAGGGTCTGCCGTGAACGACGAGTGACGCCGCCGAAACCGTTTTCGACCGCAGCCATGACTTCCATGCGCGGCCCGGGCTGGATGCGCACAGGCGGAGCGGCCTCGACCACATCGATCTTGACGCGTTCGTTGGCCGGCAGGCCGGGGCGCAGATCGCCGGCGGCCGGCGCGGTGATCTCGGTCTCAGGCTGTAAAGCCGGGGCGCCGCTGGTGAACAGCTGCATGCCTGCAGCGGTCAGCACCATAGCTCCGCCCAGGCCCACCGCGAGCGCCAGTCCAGGATTGATTTTCGCCATGGCCGCCCCTTATGGCCCCTTCGTCCCGTCGGGAAACGCGCGAGCTGGAGTGCGGTTTACTGCAATTCGGCTGCAGCGGTTCTGATCTCTCCCGACGCGCGAAACGGGATCAAGCGCAGTGGATCACTCGCTTGCCCTTTCACCCCCTGGGTGTCACGTCGCCGACGCGGGGCGGGGAGCCGCCGAACTGGTCAGAGTACTCCGGCCCCAGCAATTCCTGGAAGCTCGAGAGCGGCACAACGATCTCATATGAGCCTTCAGCGTAGGGGCCGACGATATACGGACCGATCAGGAAGGTCAGGCCGCCGGCCTTGCCGGGCGTCGAGGACGGCGCCAGGGCGAAGGGCGTGGCGGCGGCCTTGGGACAGGCGACGTCTCGGCCGTTGGCGGTGAGCGTATGGGCCGAGGGGTTTCGGACCCTCCTGGCGGCGTTGACCGCCGCGCAAAGGGCCTGATCCAGTCGGGCCATGTCGGCGCCCGGGGCGAACAAAGTGGCTTCCTCGACCGGCCGTCCTGTCGCCTTATCCCACAGCAGAGCCGAATAAAGGGTGTTGGGATGGGCGCCCCCGGTATAGTCGTAGTCCTGACGCTTAAGACTGACGAGGTCGTCGGTCTCGACCACAGCCGACCAGGTGATCTGCTTGGCGTAAGGCGGCATGTCGCCGTCGCCGCCGAATTCAGTCCGGTCGGCCTGGGCGCCCTCGTTGAAGGTCGAGAGTTCGTTGACGCCCTCGCGGTAAAGGCGCGACGCCAGCTGAGGCTGGGCCTTGACGGCCTCGGGCAGGGTCAGCTTGACCGTGGCGTAGGGCGTCTCGCTCTCATAGGTCAGGGGCTGGACGGTGGCGGGCGCCTCGGCTGGGGCGTCGGCCTGATCGGCGTCGCGTCGCTGGCAGGCCGGCAGAACCATCAGGGCCGCCAGGGCGGGGAGGAGGATCAGGCGGGCGGCGTGGCGCATGAGGAAGCTCCGGTCAGGGCTCAGAGGCGGATCGCGCCCAGGACCACCGCCAGGAGCAGCAGCAGACCCGCGTCGCGGTTCGACCTGAACAGGGATAGCGCCAGCGCCGGCTCGTTCAACCGCAAACGGCGCACCTGGTCGCCGAGATGCAGGGCGAAGGCGGCGACGCCGAGATAGAAATAGAGGCCCAGTCCCGCCGTCGCACCGGCCGCGACGGCGAAGATCACGGCCAAGATGTAGAAGACCGCGACGCCTTCGCGCGTCCACCTGCCCAGGCGCCGAGCCGAGGACTTCACCCCGGCCATGACGTCGTCCTCGATGTCCTGGAGCGCATAGAGGGTGTCGTAGCCGAGCGTCCAGAACAGCCCCGCCAGATAGAGCATGACGGCGGGCTGATAGGCCGCGCCGTGCAGGCGCACGCCGGTTCCTTCCGCCGTGCCCTGCCACCAGAAGGGCCGGAATTCGCCGGCGATCTCGGGCGGCAGCAGGGTCGCGGCGGCCAGCGGCAGGGCGGCGGCGAACCCCATCAGGGCGCCCCAGTTGAAGGTCAGGCCCAGCCACGCCTGGGGCCACCAGGTGATCCGCTTCATGAAGGGATAGGCGGCGACCAGCAGAAGCGAGGCGACGCCCAGCCAGATCGCGACCGTCGGCAGGCTCAGAAGCACCCCCAGGCTGACGAGGCTGCAGACCACCAGGAAGGCGGCGGCTTGCCACACCTGGATGCGGCCGGACGCCACGGGCCGCGCCGCCGTCCGGGCCACCCGGGCGTCGATGTCGCGATCGACGATGTCGTTGAAAGCACAGCCCGCCGCCCGCATCAGCAGGGCGCCGAGGCCGAAGCCCAAGACCAGCCACAACTCATAGAGCCCCGGCAGCTTGCCGTACTGCGCCAGGGCCAGGACGATGCCCTGCCAGGCCGGGAGGACCAGCAGCCACACACCGATCGGCCGGTCGAAGCGGCCGAGCTTGAGCCAGGGTTTGAGCCCCTCCGGCGCGCGGCGGTCCACCCAGTTGTCGCCTGCGTCGGGAAGCGGGGAGGAGCTCATGCGACCGGTCGGGCGCCGGGCCTCAGCTCTTGGGCCAGACGCCGAAGGGGTCTGTCCAGCCCAGACCGATAGCCTCGGCGACCGCAGGGTAAGTGATTTCTCCCTTCAGCACGTTCAGGCCGCGCGCCAGGTGCGGATCCTTCCTCAGGGCTTCCAGCCCATGGTTGGCCAAAGCCAGACCGAACGGCAGGGTGGCGTTGTTCAGGGCTTCGGAACTGGTGCGCGGCGCCGCGCCGGGCATGTTGGCCACGCAATAATGCACCACGCCGTCTACGACATAGGTGGGGTCCTCGTGGGTGGTCGGCCTGGAGGTCTCGAAACATCCGCCCTGGTCAATGGCCACATCGACCAGCACGGACCCGCTTTTCATCTTCTTGAGGTCGTCGCGCTTGACCAGCTTCGGCGCCGCAGCGCCGTGGACCAGCACCGCGCCGATGACCACGTCCGCCTTGCGAATCTCTTCCTCGATCGCGCCGATGGAGGAATAGCGGGTGACGATGCGGCCGCCGGTCAGTTCATCGATCTCGCGCATGCGGGGGATGGAACGCTCCAGAACCACCACCTCGGCGCCGAGGCCCATGGCCATGCGTGCCGCGTTCAGACCGACGACTCCCCCGCCCAGCACGGCCACCCGGGCCGGAGCGACTCCCGGCACCCCCGAAAACAGGAGTCCCATGCCGCCGTTGTGCTTCAACAAAGTATCGGCCGCCGAAAAGACGGCGATCCGCCCCGCGACCTCGGACATCGGCGCCAGGAGCGGCAGACCGCCACGCGCGTCGGTCACCGTCTCATAGGCGATGGCGGCGCATTTGGACGCGATCAGTCCCCTGGTCTGCTCCGGGTCCGGCGCAAGGTGAAGATAGGTGTAGAGGATCTGGTCCTCGCGCAGCATCTCCCACTCGACCTTCTGGGGTTCCTTGACCTTCACGATCATGTCGGCCGCGGCGAAGATCGACCCGGCGTCCGGCGCCATGGTCGCGCCTGCCCGGGCGTACTCGTCGTCGGTGAAGCCGGCCCCCAGCCCCCCGCCGCTTTCAACCACGACTTCGTGGCCGCGGGCCACATATTCCCGCACCGCCGTGGGCGTGAGCCCGATGCGGTGCTCGTTCTTCTTGATTTCCTTCGGCACGCCGACGCGCATCTGGGTCCGTCCCTGAACGATCTCCCCCTCTGGCCGGGGCGGCTCGCTCATAGACGTTTCGCGCGCGATGGGCCAGTGGAGACGAACGATGCGTCCGACGCACTGCCGTGATCAGGTCGGGACGATTCGTCGTGCCTCGGCGCCGTTTCCCTCCGCCCGCACTTCGACCTCCACCAGGACGGCGCGGGGTGTATCAGCCCAGAGATAACGGCGCTCGAATTCCACTTCTGCGCCGCAAGAGGCGAAGCCTTCATGGCTGTCTCCCCAAGGCGCGATCCGTGCCATCTCGGCCGGACTCAACGAACAGGCGACGGCCAACTCCTCCTCGGCCAGGGCCTGAAGCTCCTCCTCGCTCACAGCCATCGCCGCACCCGGCTCTTGTAGTCGCGGTAGTCCGGGCCGAAACGGGCGTCCAAATATGGCTCCTCGCGGGCGATGACGCCTCGGTCGACGACGAACAGGCAGGGGATCAGCAGCGCCAGAGCCAGGGGCGAATCCAGCAGCAGGGCGAGGCCGCAATAAAGCACCGCCATGCCGACATATATGGGATTGCGACTGAACCGATAGAGGCCCTCGGTTATCAGCCGGCTCGAAGGCTTCCAAGGCTCGACCGCCGTGCCCGCGCGGCGGAACCTCGTGGTCGCCTCGCCCTCGATCACGAAGCCGATGACCAGCAACACCACCGCCCCATAGAGCCTAGGTTCACGTTCTATACCGAAGGTGACGTCACGCATCTGCGCCTCGATGCCCCAGCCCGCCAGCAGGAAGCCCAGATAGATCAACGGCGGCGGGGCGATGACGCCTGGCGTATCCGGCTTCGTCATCGCGCCTTCCAGCTGTCGACATAGGCGTGGTTCTCGACCGAGGCGGCGCCGTCTCCGACGTCAAGCGGATCGCGGGTGTCGATCATCACGGCGTATTCGTCGGTCGCCTCCTTGGTCTGGACCAGCATGTTCTTCAGCGCCTTGGGGTGCGGCCCGTGGGTGAATCCGGACGGGTGGAAGGTCATCATCCCGGCGTCGATGTTGTCGCGGCTGAAGAAGTCGCCGGCGTGGTAGAACAGCACCTCGTCGAAATCGTCGTTGTTGTGAAAGAACGGGATCTTGATCGCGCCGGGATCGGTCTCGAACGGGCGAGGCGCGAAAGTGCAGACCACGAACCGGTCGGCCAGGAAAGTGGTGTGGGCTGAGGGCGGCAGGTGATAGCGGGCGCTGGCCACCGGGCGGATGTCGCGCACGTTCAGCTTCGCCGGAGCCAGTTCGCCGTGCCAGCCGACCGCGTCCAGCGGATTGAACGGGAAGGTGACGGTCGAAACCTCGCCGCGTTTCTTGATCCTGACCGGATAGTCGCCCGTCTGGGCCTGATGGTCCTTGAAAGCCTCATCAATCTTCGGCGTCTCCAGGATGGCCGGGTCGAAGATGGCGTGCGGGCCGAGCAGGCCCCGGTCGGGCAGGGTGTAGTGGCCGTTGGTGGCCTCGATCATCAGGATCGCCGCCTGACCCTCGGGCGCCAGCCGCCACATCGTCCCGCGCGGCAGATAGAGATAGTCGCCGGCCTCGAAGCGCAGCCGGCCGTAGTCGCAGAAGAGATCGCCCTGGCCGGAGTGGACGAACAGCAGCTGGTCGCCGTCGGCGTTCCTGGCCAGATCCGGCATGGCGCCGGACAGTTTCCAGAACCGCACCTCGACCGACTTGTTGTGGAGCACCTTGGGCGCGTTCCACGGCGAACCGGCCGCTTCGTTCAGACCGTTCAGGTCAAAGGCGCGCGGACGCAGCGGCCCCTCGAAGCTGGTCCAGCCGGTCGGCGGATTGGGATGGTAGAGGAAGGCGGCTGGGCCGAAGAAGCCTTCCTTGGAGATTTCCCGCTCATAGGTGCCGGCGGGCAGGTCGGCGTGGGCCTGGCGCGAATG
>CAZITK010000114.1:0-6302 GCA_964542145.1 uncultured Brevundimonas sp. | reverse complement strand
GCGTCCGCTCGCGCGCGCCTGACCGGTCATCGCGTGACCGAGGACGGGGCGGTGGTCACCGCCGAGATCGACGGCCGCGCGATCGAATTCCCGCTGATTCAGACCGGCGTCCACTGGGCGATGAACAGCCTGTGCGTCGCCCTGATGCTGGAGGCGCTGGAGGTGTCGCTGGAAACCGCCCAGGCGGCGCTTGCGGCCTTCTCGCCACTGGCCGGTCGGGGCGAGACGCGCGAAGTCCACATCCCCGGGGGCGCCTTCACCCTGATCGATGAGAGCTACAACGCCAACCCGTTGTCCATGACGGCCGGCTTCCTGACCCTGGGCCGTCGCGCCGTGCCCGAGGGCGGCCGCCGGGTGGTGGTGCTCAGCGACATGCTGGAGCTCGGCGACCGCTCGACCGAACTGCACGAGGGTCTGGCCAGCCCCATCGCCGAGGCGACCATCGACCTGGTCCACACCGCCGGCCCGCGCATGAAGGCGTTGCACGATGCCTTGCCGTCCGAGCGCCGGGGCGTCTGGACCGAAACCGCCGCCGAGCTCGCCGCCCAGGCCGCCGACCTGATCCGCCCCGACGACGTCGTCATGGTCAAGGGCTCGAACGGCTCGAAAGCCTCGCTGGTGGCCAGGGCGCTGGCGGCGCTGGGGGAGGGGGCGTGATGCCAGCGCTTACCCGTCTCCCCGGCGAATGCCGGGGTCCAGATTACAGAGCGCCGGCGTCGGCCGCTCATTGCCAAATTCCGCGTCCTACAATCTGGGCCCCGGCATTCGCCGGGGAGGCGGCGAAAATCGATAAGGGGCTGTGGGTCCCTCAAGCAGGACGACGCCGCGCGTCGTCCGATAGGGACACCCCTCCCTCAAGCAGCGGCTCGCCGCGCGAGCCGCGATAGGGACGCCTAAAGCCCATGTTCTACCTGCTCTATCTCTATTACGCCGACATCGCCTCGGGCTATCCGCTGCTCAATCTGATCCAGTATCAGACGGTCAGAGTCGGGCTGGCCCTGGTCACGGCCATGATCGTCGCGGTGGCGATGGGCAGCCGGTTCATCGACTGGATGCGGGCCAAGCAGGGCAGGGGCCAGCCGATCCGCGACGACGGGCCGGTTTCGCATCTGTCCAAGGTCGGCACGCCCACCATGGGCGGGCTGATGATCCTGGCGGGGATCGGGGTGGGAGTGTTTCTCTGGGCCGACCTGACCAATCCCTATATCTGGATCGTGTCTCTGGTGACGGCCGCCTTCGGGGTGCTGGGCTTCATCGACGACTACGCCAAGGTGTCGAAACAGACCTCGGCCGGCCTGACCTCAAAACAGAAGCTGCTGGCCCAGGTGGTCGTCGCCGTGGCGGCCGGCGTGCTGACCGTGCTCTGGATGACGGTGTCGCCCACCTCGCCGGGGCTGGAGACGTCGATCGCCTTCCCGTTCTTCAAGGCGGTGCTGCTGAACGTCGGCTGGTTCTATGTGGCCTTTGCGGCCTTCACCATCGTCGGCTTCTCCAATGCGGTGAACCTGACCGACGGCCTGGACGGCCTTGCCATCGTGCCGGTGATGATGGCCGCGGCGGCCTTCGGGGTGATCAGCTATCTGGTCGGCAACTTCCTGTTCTCGGAGTATCTGCAGGTCCACCACGTGCCGGGGGCGGGCGAGCTGGCCATCTTCTGCGCCGCCATCATCGGCGGAGGCATGGGCTTTCTCTGGTACAACGCCCCGCCGGCCAAGATCTTCATGGGCGACACCGGCTCGCTGGCCCTGGGCGGCGCGCTGGGCGCCATGGCCGTGGCCACCAAGCACGAACTGGTGCTGGGCATCGTCGGCGGCCTGTTCGTGGTCGAGGCGGCCTCGGTGATGATCCAGGTGGCCTATTTCAAGATGACTGGCAGACGCATCTTCCTGATGGCGCCCATCCACCATCATTTCGAGAAGATGGGCTGGCCGGAATCGACCGTGGTCATCCGCTTCTGGATCGTGGCGGCGATGCTAGTCCTGGTCGGCCTCAGCACGCTGAAGCTCAGGTGAGGGCGCTTCTGCTCATCACCGCCGTCACCCTCGGGCTTGACCCGAGGGTCCAGCCGCTCAGGCGGTCAGGTCAGCGTGCCTCGATGCTCGGATCAAGTCCGAGCATGACGGCCGCGGGGGTGAGGGCGCGCGCATGATCCCCGTCCCCGGCTTCGAAGGACAGACGGTCGCCGTCTTCGGCCTGGGACGCTCCGGCCTGACGGCGGCGCGCGCGCTAAAGGCTGGCGGCGCCCGCCCCGTGCTGTGGGACGACAGCGTCTCCAGCCGCATGCAGGCGGAGGCCGAGGGGTTCGAACTGCGCGATCTGACCGTCGCCGACTGGTCCGGGTTCGCGGCCCTGGTGCTGTCGCCCGGCGCCCCCTTGACCCACCCGGCGCCGCACTGGACCGTGGACCGCGGGCGCGACGCCGGCGTCCCGATCCTCGGCGACCTGGAGCTGTTCGCCCGCGCTCTCGCTGCCCTGCCGGACGACGCCCGGCCAAAGGTGATCGGCATCACCGGCACCAACGGCAAGTCCACCACCACCGCCCTGATAGGCTGGGTGCTGAAACAGGCGGGCGAGACCGTCCACATCGGCGGCAATATCGGCATCGGCGTCCTGGCCCTGCCGGCCCCGACGCCGGACGCCGTCTATGTGATCGAATGCTCCAGCTACCAGCTGGACCTGACGACCAGCTTCGCCCCCGACGTCGCGATCCTGACCAACATCTCGCCCGATCACCTCGACCGGCACGGCGGAATGGAGGGCTATATCGCGGCCAAGGCGCGACTCTTCGCGCACGCGGGGCTGGCCCTGGTCGGGGTGGACGAAGTCTGGGGTCGGGCGCTGGCTCAAGAGATTTCCAGTCCGTTGGTCACAGTCTCATCCGCTCATCCCGGCGAAAGCCGGGACCCAGTGCTTTCGTCAGGTCTCGATTTCGGTTCCAAGATCGCAGCCAAGCTCGAAAAGCTGGTGAAGCCAAAGAGCTGGATCCCGGCTTTCGCCGGGACGAGCGGGAGTATTTGGATTGTGGACGGAAGGATAGAGGTCGAGCGTCAGGCCATCGACCTCACCCCCGCCCGCTCTCTCCCCGGTCGCCATAACGCCCAGAACGCCGCGTTCGCCTATGCCGCCGCGACCGCGCTGGGCGTGTCGCATGAGGATGCGGTCGCGGGGCTGATGTCCTTCCCTGGCCTCGCCCACCGTATGGAGCATGTCGGGACCCTCGGCCACGTCCGCTTCATCAATGACTCCAAGGCCACCAACGCCGACGCGGCGCGCCAGGCGCTGGCCAGCTACGACCGCGTCTTTTGGATTGCCGGGGGGAGGGCCAAGGCGGGGGGGATCGATGATCTGGCCGACCTGTTCGCGCGCGTCACCGAGGCCTTTCTGATCGGCGAGGCGGCCGGACCCTTCGCGGCCGCGCTCGGAGACACTCCCCACAAGATCGCCGGCGACATGGCCTTGGCCGTCACCGCCGCCGCCGAGGCCGCCGCCACCACGGGGCGCGACGAGGTTGTCCTGCTCTCGCCCGCCGCCGCAAGTTTCGACCAGTTCCCCGACTTCGAGGCGCGCGGCGAGGCCTTCCGCGCCGCCGTCCTGACGCTGGGGGCGACCCCGCCGGAGGCCGCGCCATGACCAGACGCGTCCCTCACGCCAGCCCGACCCAGACCTATGCGCCGGCCTTTTCGCGCAACGACAATTCCCTCATCGCCCGCTGGTGGTGGACGGTGGACCGGGGCCTGCTGGGCGCGGCCCTGGCCCTGATCTTCATCGGCGTGGCCCTGTCCTTCGCCTCAAGCCCGGCGGCGATCAATGCCTCCGAGGCCATCGCCGATCCCTTCCACTATTCCTGGCGGATGATGGTCTTCTCCGCCCTGGGGCTCGTCTCCATGCTGGTGGTGTCGCTGTTTTCGCCCAAGGGGGTGCGGCGCCTGGCGGTGCTGGCGCTGGCCTGTTCCATCCTGGTGATGATGGCCCTGCCCTTCATCGGCGACGAGGTGAAGGGGGCCGCGCGCTGGATCAATCTGGGCCCGCTCAGCCTGCAGCCCTCGGAGTTCGCCAAGCCGGCGCTGATCGTCTTCGCCAGCTGGATGTTCGCCGAGACCCAGAAGGGCCAGGGCGTGCCCGGTGTGTCCATCGCCTTCGGGGTTTGGGCCCTGACCGTCGGCCTGCTGCTGATCCAGCCGGACATCGGCCAGACCCTGCTGATCTCGACCATCTTCATGGCCGTCTTCTTCATGGCCGGGGTGCCGCTGAAGTGGATGGCGGGCATCGCCACCGTGGCCATGGCCGGGCTGGTGTCGCTCTATTTCACCTTCGGCCACATGCGCGACCGCCTCAGCCGCTTCCTGTCGCCCGAGACCACCGACACCCACCAGATCGACCGCGCGTCCGAGGCCATCCGCGCGGGCGGCCTAGTCGGCCGCGGAGTGGGGGAGGGGGTGATGAAACGCTTCGTCCCCGACCTGCACACCGACTTCATCTATTCGGTGGCGGCCGAGGAGTTCGGCCTGATGCTGAGCCTCGTCATCATCGCGCTGTACGGCTTCATCGTGCTGCGCGGCCTGGGCAAGGCGATGCGGCTGAACGACCCGTTCGAGCAGACGGCGGCGGCGGGCCTGTTCCTGCTGATCGGGCTGCAGGCCTCGATCAACATCGCCGTCAATCTGAACCTGATCCCGACGAAAGGCATGACCCTGCCTTTCGTCAGCTATGGCGGCTCGTCGATGCTGGCCATGGGCCTGACCATGGGGCTGGCCCTGGCCCTGACCCGCAAACGGCCCGGCGCCTATGAACCCGGCGCGCATTTCAGGCGAGGCGTGGTTTGACTCTTTGGCGACGGACCTGAAGGGAGCTCGCCAGAGATGCGCTCGCCTGTCCAGCGCCGTAGGCGATGGTTAGGACAGGTTGGCGCGAGGCCTCGACCAGGCGGGGGCGACGCCGGCTGGCGTGACTGGCGTCGTATGGGACCGGCCCGCGCTGCCCCCTCCTGACCGCTGCGCGGTCTGTTCTCCCCGCCGCCCTTCGGCGACGGACAGGTGAAGGCGGACCGACCTCTCAAGCTCCACGGACAGCGCGACTGTCGATCCCGGCGCCTGCGCCCTATATGCCGGGCCTCTTTCTCGCCGCCTCCAGGAGCCCCCATGGCCGACTATGATTACGACCTCTTCGTCATCGGGGCCGGTTCGGGCGGGGTCAGGGCGGCGCGGCTGACCGCGCTGGGCGGCAAGCGGGTGGCCATCGCCGAAGAGCATCGGGTGGGCGGCACCTGCGTGATCCGGGGCTGCGTGCCCAAGAAGTTCATGGTCATGGCGTCGGACTTCGAACACCAGTTCGAGATCGCCCGGGGCTACGGCTGGCAGGTTGAGGCGACCTTCGACTGGAAGACCTTCCTGGAGGCCAAGGACGTGGAGATCGCCCGGCTGTCGGGGCTCTACGCCGCCAACCTGGGCAAGGCGGGGGTGGAGCTCTTCCATGGCCGCGCGGTGCTGAAGGACGCCCACACCGTGGAAATCCTCGGCAAGGATCAGACCGTCACCGCCGAGAAGATCCTGATCGCCACTGGCGGCCGGCCGTGGGTTCCGGAGGCGCTGCCGGGGATCGAGCACGCCATCACCTCCGAGGAGGCCTTTCACCTGCCGGACCTGCCGAAGCGGATCCTGATCGCAGGCGGCGGCTATATCGCGGTGGAGTTCGCGGGGATCTTCGCCGGGCTGGGGGTGGAGACCACCCTGATCTATCGCGGGCCGAACATCCTGCGCGGCTTTGACGACGACGTGCGCGCCCACCTGGCCGGCGAGATCGAGAAGCGCGGGATCAAGGTCATTCTCGGCTGCCAGCATGAGCAACTGGAGAAAACGGCGACGGGGATCGTCAACCATCTCGGGAACGGGATGAAGATCGAGACCGATGTGGTGATGTTCGCCACCGGGCGGGTTCCCCATGCCGCGGATCTGGGGCTGGAGACGGCCGGGGTCGCGTTGACCGAGGGGGGGGCGATCAAGGTCGATGAGTATTCGCGTACGACCGCAGAGAACATCTGGGCCATCGGGGACGTGACCGACCGGATGAACCTGACCCCCGTGGCGATCCGCGAGGGCGTGGCGTTCCACGAGACCGTCTATCGCGACAACCCCCAGAGCTTCGACTACGAGGCCGTGGCCACCGCTGTGTTCAGCCAGCCTCCGGTCGGGGTCGTCGGTCTGACCGAGGCCGAGGCGCGCAGGAGCTGCGCCCAGGGCGTCGACGTATATCTGACCCGCTTCAGGCCGATGAAATACGCCTTCACCGGCTCGGACGAGCGGATG
>CAZITK010000113.1:0-6353 GCA_964542145.1 uncultured Brevundimonas sp. | reverse complement strand
CTGGTACCGTCATCCGCTGGTGACGCCCTTCCTCAGCCAGGCGCTCGCCCGGCTGGAGGGCAATACGGCCCTGGTGGTCTCCACCACAGCCTTCCGAAACGAGCCGTTCTGATGCGCCCAGGTCTGATCCCTCGGCTGTTCCGGGACAGGCGCGGGGTATCCGCCGTCGAATTTGCGCTGATCGCGCCGATCCTGATCCTGCTTTATTTCGGCCTGGCCGAATTCTGTCAGGGCTTCATGGCTCAGAAGCGCATGGGGCACGTGTCGGCCACCGTCGCCGACCTCGTCGCTCAGAACGCCTCGGTGACACGCGGCGACGTCGAGGATGTCTTCACCATTGGCGCCCTCGTCATGCGGCCGTTCTCGGCCGAACCCCTGGCTCAGCGCATCAGCAGCGTCACGCGTGACACGCGCGGGGTGGTCCAGGTGGACTGGTCCATGACCTCAGGCGGCGAATGGACGGACCGGACCACGGTCAGTGTCCCTGAAGGGCTGATCGCCGATGGCGAAAGCCTGATCATGACCGAGGTCACCTACGACTATGACTCGCCGGCGGATTACATGCTGCCGGGCCTGACGCGGTTTTCCCATACCTATTACCTGCGGCCGCGGGTGTCTGACCGGGTGCGGCTCGAGAACTGAAGCTCAGCCGCCCAGCGCGCGGCGGATTGCGGCGATCTTGGCCTCGGTTTCGGCCAGTTCGCCCTGCGGATCGCTGTCGGCGACGATGCCGGCGCCGGCCTGTGTCCGCAGGCGCCACCCGGTCCCCTCACGGTGAAAGGCCAGTGTCCGGATCAGGACGGAGGCGATCAGACCGCCGTCGAACCCGGCCAGGAACAGCGAACCGCACCAGGGACCGCGCGCCGGCTCGTGCCCGGCGATGATCGTCATGGCCATGGCCTTGGGTGCGCCGGTGATGGATCCGGGCGGGAAGCTCGCGGCCATGAGGTCGGACGCGTCGCGGCCCTCGGCTAGCCGGGCCTCCACGGTCGACACCAGGTGATGCACGTTCGGATAGGTCTCGACCTCGAACAGCGCCGGGACCGACACCGAGCCCGCATCGGCGACCTGGGCCAGGTCGTTGCGCATCAAATCGACGATCATCAGATTTTCCGCGCGGTCCTTGACGCTGGTTCTGAGCTCGGCTGCATGAGCAGCGTCGGCGCCGGGGTCGGGGCCGCGTGGTCGTGTGCCCTTGATCGGCCGAGCGATGATCCGGCCCGACGGGTCGAGGCGCAGGAACAGTTCCGGCGAGTTTGACACCAGCTGGCGCTCGCCCAGATCCAGCCAGGCGGCGAAAGGAGCTGGGCTCGCCGCGGCCAGGCGCTGGAAAACGGCGAGTGGCTGTCCCCGGAACACGCCGGTCCAGGCGCGGGCGACGTTCGCCTGATAGAGGTCGCCACGCCCGATGCGGTCGATCACGTCGCGGACCGCGGTCAGATAGGTCGAATCGGGGGCGTCCGAGATCAGAGCCGTGGCGGGGAACGGCAGGTCGGCGACCGGCGGCAGGGCGCACCAGCCCAGGGCCTCGGCCCGGGCGATTTCGGCGGCGGCCTTATCGCGCCCCCGACCGATGGCCAAGACCCGATGCCGATGGTGGTCGAAGGCCAGCACCGCGCCATGGCGGTGAAGGATGAGCGCGGGCCAGTCGCTGCTCCTGCCGTCGCCGAGGTCATAGGCGGCCAGACCGAGCACGCCCCCGGTGAATGGCGGCAGCGCGGGATCGCTGGCCGCCAGTCGCGTTCCGAGCAAACCGCGCAACGCATCGAAATCGGCGGGCGAGCCCGTCTCGATGGCCTGGCGCTCGTCCGGTTCGGCCAGAACGTAGGACCAGCGGCCCTGGGGACCGCCGTCCGACAGCAGCACCGCCGCGTTCCGCAGCCTGGCGGCTTCCAGCGCTGCGCCCACCTCGGCCGGTCTGCGCCAGCGGCCGGCGTCGCACCAGGCCAGGGCGGCGTACTGAGAAGGGAAGCGCGAGGCGGGCACGCCTTTCCTTTAGCGGGCTCCGCCGTGATCGGCCACGAGCGCGGCCATGGCGTCGAGATAGCCCACGAACGCCTTGCGCCCGGATTCGGTCAGCCGCGCCCGGGTCAGGGGACGACGGCCCACGAAGGACTTGTCGATGGCCACGAAGCCGGCGTCCTCCAGCTTTCTCAGATGAACCGACAGATTGCCGTCGGTCAGCTCCAGCCGGGACTTCAGTTCGGCGAAGTCCGCCGTTTCGATACCGGACAGCAGGGCCATGATGCCCAGGCGCACCCTGCCATGGATCACCTCGTCGATCCGGCCGATGTCGAAGTCGTCTGCCATGATCAGGCGGCGCCTGCGGCCCTGCGGGTCGCGCTGTCGGGGCGACGCATCAGGATCAGCCCCGGGATCAGGGCGCAGCCGACCAGCAGGCACGCGAAGACCAGATAGAAGGCGGGGGTGGCCATGAAGGCGCCCAGCGCGGCCGCACTGGCGTAGGCAAGAATCGACACGGCGGTCATCCAACGCCGGCCGGTCACGGTCGCCGCGACCATCCAGGCCGCGCCATAGGCCGAAGCCACGACGATGGGCATGGCCATCATCGCACTCCACTCTCCGGTGGTGAGGCCGATCGCCATGAGGCCCGCCCAGATGGCGAAGATGCCGAAACCCACGCCGCTCCAGGCCGCGTTCACAGCCCTGGTGGCGGTCGTCGCGCGCCAAGCGAGGCCGCGAAAGCGTCGGCAGGCCAGAGCGAGAAAGATCGAGAAGAGGGCCGCCGCGACCAGCCATATCACTAGCGGCGCCCATGGCCAGAGGGCTTCGCGAGCCGACGCGGCGATATACTGGCTCACGTTTGCGACCCCGAAGATGATGGCGGCGGCGACCAGGATCGAGCCTGAGAGCTGGGCTCCGCCCTCGGCCCCTTCGGCCAGATGGCGTAGATAGGCGATGTCCTCGCGGACGGCGGTGATGTCAGTCTCTGATGGAGTCATGGGCGGAACCTCCTGCTTGACCGCCTGCGTAGGGCAATGCACTTTGCATGTCAAAGCAATTTAGGAGCAGTTATGTCGCCTTGGGTTCTTCTCGTCGTCTGCATCGCTTTCGAGATCCTCGCCACCAGCCTGCTGAAGGCTTCGGCCGGATTCACCCGGCCCTGGTACGGGGTGGCGTCCATGGCCTGTTATTGGGTGTGTTTCGCTCTGCTGTCGGTGGTGCTGACACGTATCCCGGTGGGAGTCGCCTACGCCATCTGGTCGGGCGTGGGGGTGGTCGGGATCGCCCTGATCGGCTGGCTGCTGTTTCGGCAGTCGCTCAATCCGATGCAGATCGGTTGTATCGGCCTGGTGCTGATCGGAGCGATCGGCCTTCACCTCTCCACCCGGGCGCCCGTGGCTGTGTGAGGCGACAGCGGCGCCGGTCTGGTCCATCATCGTCCCATGGCCATCGGTTTCAATCACATCGCCTACGAGGCGCTCGAGGTCTGCAACGCCGTGTCGATGGAGGCGGTCGAAGGGGCCGTGGCGGCGGCCGGGCTCAACCCCGGCGAGCGCGCTCTGGACATCGGCGCGGGCAATGCGGCGGTGGCGATCCGGCTTAGCGAGCGGTTCGGCCTTGAGGTCGAAGCGGTCGAGCGCGATTGGCGCATGGCAGAACTGGCGGCCGACCGGATCGCCGCCAGCCCGGCCGCAGACCGCGTCAGGCTGGTAGTCGGCCACTCGGGCGAGGTGCTCGCCAACCGGCCGCCCTGGCGGCTGATCGTGGTCATCGGGGCCACCGAGGCCGCGGCGCCCGGCGTGCGCGAGGCGGAGGCCGTGTTTCGCTTGCTGCGCGGCCACCTGGCCCCTGGCGGCTTCCTTCTTTGGGGCGAGCCGTTCTGGAAGGCGGAGCCCAGCGGGCCCTTCCGCCAGATCATCGAGATGACCAACCTCTATGAGACCCACCAGGGCTGGCAGGACGCGTCTCGTCGCGCCGGGCTCGAGGTCGTGTCGGCGCGGATCAGCGGCGACGACGAGCATCAGCACTATGTGGAGACCATGGACCGCGCCGTCAGGAACTGGGCGGCCGCAAATCCGCATAGTCCGGAGGCGCCCGGCCTCGTGACGCGGGCCGACATGCAGCGCATGCTGCTGGAAGGCGAGGGGGCGCGCACCCTGGGTTTCGGCCTCTATCTGTTCCAGCGGCCCGCAGGCTGAACCGAGACCGACGAATTTCGTTCAGTCACTGGTCATGTCGGCTGGGCGACAAACGGGCCACGCCGGTGATGCGCCGCAGCCACACGTGGCGCCGATGTTGCAGGCCACAGGCTGATCCTCCGGGTTGTGAAGTCTCGGCCCGTTGAAATTGGGCGAATTTGGGCCATCCTAGAGCTCCGAAGAGGTGCAGTGCCATGTCTGGCGTCAAAGGTTCCAACTCGAACGTCACGCCGATCTCGCCGGAAGCGGAGGTCTATGACCTGATGCGACCGCCGATGAACACCGCCGAGCGGGTCAAGCGTCTTCAGGTCGAAGCCCGGATGCTCGCCGCCGAGCAGATCGATCAATTGGAAGCGGCGTTGGAGAACGCCGCCAAGCTGGCCCAGGAGATCGCCGACGGCGGAGACGCCTATGTCATCGGTGCGCGTGAACTGGCCGCCCGGCTGGCCGAGGACCTTCGGGCCAAGGCGGAGACCTTGGAAGCGATCACCCAGCGCTCGCTGCGCTAGCGGAACTGTCGATGTTCACGGTCGCTTGTCAGGGCGTGCCCTAAAGCCGCCGGAGACGCGCCGATGACCGACAAAACCGATAAGTCCCACGACCGATTCGCCGATAGCGCCGAGCAGACGGCCGAGGATCATCGCGAGATCCAGCGCCCCATCGACCGCAAGGACGCCACGTCCGATGACGAGAGCGAGGAGGTCAACGGCGCGGTCCAGGCCGGCGCCCGACGCTATCCCGAACCGCCGCTGCCGTCCCAGCATCAGAAGAAGCCGGGGGTGGAGGCCGATCTGGCCCCCCCGCCGATGTATGACGCCCCCTTTTGGAAGGGCTCCGGCAAGCTTGAGGGGTTCGCCGCCCTGATCACCGGCGCGGATTCCGGCATCGGGCGGGCCGTCGCGGTGCTGTTCGCAAGGGAAGGGTGCGATGTCGCCATCTGCCATCTCGATGAGGAGCGCGATGCCGAAGAAACAAGGAAAGCCGTTGAAGCCGAAGGTCGACGCGCCATCGTGCTGAAAGGCGACGTGTCGGAGCGCGCGTTTTGCGATCAGGCGGTGCGAGCGACATTGGAGGCTTTTGGCCGGATAGACGTGGTGGTGCCCAACGCCGCCTTCCAACTGCATGTGCCCGAGTTCGAAGACCTGACCGAGGACCATTTCGACCGGACCTTGAAGACCAATCTGTACGGCTATTTCCACCTGACCCAGGCGGCCGTGCCGCACATGAAATCGGGAGGCGCCATCGTCATGACCGGCTCCGTGACCGGCATGATGGGCAACAAGTCGCTGCTGGACTATTCAATGACCAAGGGCGGCATTCACGCCTTCGCCCGCTCTCTGGGCACGCACCTGGCGCCGCGAGGCATTCGGGTCAACGTGGTGGCGCCGGGGCCGGTGTGGACGCCGCTGAACCCCGCCGATCGTGACGCCGAGGAGGTGTCGAAATTCGGGGCGCAGACGGTGATGAAACGCCCGGCCCAGCCCGAGGAGATCGCACCGGCCTACGTCTTTCTCGCCTCGCCTCAGATGTCGAGCTACATCACCGGCGAGATCCTTCCGATCATCGGGGGCTATTAGGGCCGCGGGGTTCGGCTGGACCGCGGCACCAGATGTTCCGCTGGTAAGCGGCCGGCTCGTCGGGCCAAGTCCGGCTATAGCGGCTAAAGGGAACGATCATCGCTATGCCGCGAACCGTCCGCCCTTGGCCGCATAGGCCTGGGTGCCGTGGGTGATGACCTCATCCTTGCCAAGGATGGCGTCGATGGGAATGGTTTCGGCGCCCTCCAGCCGGTCGTAGATCGGCCCGAAATCCAGAAGCGTCTCTTGCTTCAGCTGTTCCAGCGAATCGATGACGAAATAGACCTGCTGGAAATCGTCGATCCGGTAGAGGGTCCGCATCACGCGTTCCAGATCAAAGCCGATGCGGTTCGGCGACGGGTCCTCGAGCGCGAAGACGCTCTCGGTGGCCGAGGAGACGATGCCGGCGCCGTAGATGCGCAAGGCTCCGGCCTCGCGCATCAGGCCGAACTCCACCGTGTACCAATAGAGCCGCGCCAGATTCGGCAGCATGCCGCGCCGGGCCGCGCGCTGCCCGCCCTTGCCATAAGCCTCCATATAGGCGGCGAAGTCGGGATCGGTCAGCATGGGGACGTGGCCGAACACGTCGTGGAAGATGTCCGGCTCCTGAAGG
>CAZITK010000112.1:0-6407 GCA_964542145.1 uncultured Brevundimonas sp. | reverse complement strand
CGACCACCTCATAGACCATGTGGTGCAGGCCCGAGCCGTCGTCGGTGTCGCCGATGTACATGCCCGGGCGCTTGCGGACAGCATCCAGACCTTTGAGCACCTTGATGGAATCGGCGCCGTATTCCGGCTGGGGCAGGGTTTCGTCGGTCATCGGGGCTCGGACATCGCGGGGCGCCGCCGGGCGCCGGGGAACTGGCGCGAATCTCATCGCGCCGTGGCTCCACCATATAGGAAATCCGGGCCTTAAAGCGAGCGAAAGCGCGGCTTTCCGACCCGTGTTCTATCAACACTTGCGTGCCCGCGCAGTTCGTGGTTTGTTCCATGGTGGAGATTGGGAGATCCACATGGTCGCGCGGGTGGTGACGGTGGCCTTTGACGGGGTCGAGGCGCGAAGGGTGGATGTGGAAGTCCAGCTGGTGGCCTTGCCGGTCGGCGCCTTCGCCGTCGTCGGCCTGCCCGACAAGGCCGTCGCCGAGAGCCGCGAGCGGGTGCGCGGCGCCTTCGCCGGCATCGGCCTGGCCCTGCCGCCCAAGAAGGTCATCGCCAACCTCGCCCCCGCCGACCTGCCCAAGGAAGGCAGCCATTTCGATCTGCCGATCGCCTTGGCCCTGCTGGCCTCGATGGGCGTGATCCCGCCGGATGTGACGGCCGGCTGGGCGGCGATCGGAGAGCTGGGGCTGGATGGCTCGATCGCGCCGGTCGGCGGCGCCTTGCCAGCCGCGGTGGCGGCCGACGCGATGGGGTTGGGCCTGATCTGTCCCGAGGCCAACGGGCCGGAAGCGGCCTGGGCCGGTGGCGCGAGGGTGCTGGCCCCTCGCTCCCTCATCAGCCTGATCAATCATTTTCGGGGAACCCAGGTGCTGAGCGCGCCTGAACCCGGTCCGGTGGCGACGCCTCGCCGCAACGCCGACTTGAACGAGGTCAAGGGCCAGGAGGCGGCCAAGCGGGCGCTGGAGATCGCTGCGGCTGGTGGGCACAATATCCTGTTCATCGGCCCGCCGGGGTCCGGGAAGTCGATGATGGCTCAGCGGTTGCCCGGCCTGTTGCCGCCTCTGACGGCCGAGGAATTACTCGAGACCTCCATGGTCTGGTCGGTGGCCGGCCTGATCGAGCGCGGCGCCCTGACCCGCGAACGGCCGTTCCGCAGCCCGCACCATTCGGCCTCGATGGCGGCGCTCACCGGCGGCGGCATGCGGGCCAAGCCGGGCGAGGCGTCCCTGGCCCACAACGGCGTGTTGTTCCTGGACGAACTTCCGGAATATTCCGCCCAGGCCTTGGATTCCCTGCGCCAGCCTCTGGAAACCGGCGAGATCGTGGTGGCGCGGGCCAACGCCCATGTTCGCTATCCGGCCCGGTTCCAGCTGGTCGCCGCCATGAACCCCTGCCGCTGCGGCCTGGGCGGGGCGGGCAAGGGCGCCTGCGGCAAGGCCCCGCGCTGTCAGAGGGACTATCAGAATCGCATATCCGGCCCCCTGTTCGACCGCATTGACCTGACGGTGGAGACCCCGCCTGTCACCGCCGCCGACATGGCTCTGCCGCCCCCGCCCGAGGGCACCGCCGAGGTCGCCGCCCGCGTCGCCGTCGCCCGCGAGAAGCAGGCCGCTCGGGTCCGCGAGGCCGGGATCGATCCGCTTCAGGGGGTCAACGCCCGCGCCTCGGGCTCGACCCTGGATCGCTTCGCCGCCCCGGACGAGGCGGGCAAGGCGCTGTTGATGCGGGCGGGGGAGGCGGGGGCGCTCACCGCGCGCGGCTGGACCCGGACCCTCAGGCTGGCGCGCACCATCGCCGATCTCGAGGGGGCCACGGGCGTGCTGCGCCGTCATATCGCCGAAGCCTTAATCTATCGCCGCACCACGATGCGCGCCGAGGACGACTTCGAGCGCCAGACGAACGCTCGCTCCGGTCTGGCGGCGTTCTAAGCCAGAAGCCCACGGTTCGCGACGTCGCACGGTCATGTCCCCGGTTTCCCAATCCGACGGTTGGTGGCGATGTCTGGGGTCCTTGGCTCTTGAGCCGGCCTTAACCCATCGTCGGTCATCCTTGAGCGACACGCAGAAGCGGGAATGGCGCGCGATGGCCAGGGCGAAGGGTGATCGGTCGAGCTCGGCGAGGGATTCGTCGGCCGAGCAGCGGTTCTTGCGGCTGATGAGCCATGAGATGCGCACGCCCCTGAATGGCGTGATCGGCATGCTGGGCCTGTTACAACGCACTCGGCTGGACGGGGCCCAACGCGCCTATGCCGAGGCGGCGCGCGAGTCCGCCGATCACCTGCTGGGCCTCGTCAACTCCCTGCTCGACTACGCGCGTCTGGAGGCCGGCAGCCTGGAGTTCGATTACGGTCCGGTCGATCCCGAAGGGCTGGTGCGCGGCGTCGCCGAGTTGCTTAGCCCTCGCGCCCACGACAAGGGTCTGGAGATCGTCTGGTCGGTGGCGGCCGACGCCCCGACGGTGCTGGCCGATGACGGCCGCCTGCGTCAAGTTCTCTTCAATCTCGCCGGCAACGCGGTGAAGTTCACTGAGACCGGTGCGGTCCGGATCGCGGTTGAGCGGGTGGGCGGGACCAGGGCCCGACCACGCCTGGCCTTTGTCGTCGATGACACGGGTCCGGGGGTGCCACCTGACGCGCGCCAGCGCATCTTCGAGGAGTTCGGCCATGCCGACCTGACTGACGCCGTGCGCCACGATGGAGCGGGGCTTGGGCTGGCGGTGGCGCGCAAACTGGCCGAAGCCATGGGCGGGTCGCTGGCGATCGAGGATCGTCCGATCGATATCGCCCCAGGCTCGGGCGCCCGCTTTCGTTTCGAGGCGCCGTTCGATGTCGCACCGAAGATCGAGCCGCGCGGCCGGCCCCTGGACGGCGTGGCCGTGGCGGTCCGTTCGCCCGATCCCTTCGTGGCCCAGGCCGCGCGCGATCAGATCGAGGCCTCGGGCGGGACGGTGTCCGATGTCGCCTCGGTGGTTCTGGTTGATCACGTCGGCGGCGCGTCGGCTTCTGTCGCTCCGCCGCCGTCACCCGGCGCCATGATTCTGCTGAAGCCCTCCGAACGGGAGCTGATTGCGGTCGCCAGAGCCTCCGGCTACGCTGGCTATCTGATCAAGCCGCTTCGTCGCGCCTCGCTGGCCGAGCGGGTGCTCGCCGTGCGGGGAGCGGCCGCCGCCCATGTTCACGTCCATCGTGAGGATGATCGGGTCGCCCCCGTCCGCCACGCCGGGATGCGCGTGCTGCTGGTCGAGGACAATCCGGTCGGGGCCCTGCTGGCCCAGACCCTGCTGAAGCGTGAGGGATGCACGGTCGAGACCGCCGCCAACGGCCGCGAGGCGGTCGAGGCCCTGTCGCGCGCCGCCTACGATCTGGTGTTGATGGATATGCGCATGCCGGAGATGGACGGCCCCGCCGCCGCCACGGCCATCCGCGCCCGGGGCGACGACACTCCCATCGTGGCCCTGACCGCCAACGCTTTCGCCGAGGACCGCCGCGCCTGTCTCGATGCCGGCATGGACGACCACCTGGTCAAGCCGCTGGAAACCGAAGCGCTCCGCGCCGTACTGACCCGCTGGACGCAAGGCCGCGCCCGCGCCAGACTCGCCTCCTGATTTGAGGGCGCGATACCCGCGTCCTCGCGGGGGAAGCGCCCTTCATGTCCGACGCCGCCGACGCGCCCAAGAAGGCGCCCAATCGCACGATGGAGTTCCTGCGCTCGCTGCGTGACCGGCGGGTCTTCGTCATGCTGTGGCTGGGGGCGGCGGCGGGCCTGCCCTTCTTTTTGATCTTCGACACCCTGTCGGCGTGGCTGCGGCAGTCTGAGCTTTCGCTGTCGACCATCTCGGTCTTCGCCCTGGCCACCCTGTCCTATTCGCTCAAGTTCGTCTGGGCCCCGGTCGTGGACCGGGTGAAGCTGCCGATTCTTGGGCGGCTGCTGGGCCAGAGGCGGTCATGGATGCTGGCCATGCAGGTGCTGATCATTGCGGGCCTGTGGTTGATCGCCGGATCGGACCCGGCGCTTAACCTGGGGCAGGTGGCGCTGCTGGCGGTGCTGGTCGGCTTCTGCGGCTCCACCCAGGACATCGCCATCGACGCCTGGCGGATCGAGGTGGCGTCCGAGGAGAAGTACGGCGTCATGGCCGCCGCCTATCAGTATGGCTACCGCATCGCGATGATCACCGCCGGCGCCCTGCCTCTGGTTCTGGCCGATTCCTACGGGTGGAACTTCTCCTACGCCATCATGGCCGGGTGCATGCTGATCGCGGTAGCCGCCACCATCTTCGCCCCGCGCGAGCCGGCTCAGGCTCTTCCGCCGGCCCTGCCGCAGGACATGCCAGTGCGCCGCGTGGAGGAGAGCGTCGAGTGGGCGGGGCGGCTCCTTCTAATCTTGGTCGGCGCGCTTCTGGCCGGCTCCGGCCTGGCGGGTAACGCCACCTTCCTGAACATTGCGCTGACCTGGCTCGGCCAGTCTGCCGCCGGGGCGGAGGCCTTCAGAGGGCTGTGGGAAGCACGCGAGACCGGCATTTTCATCCAGTTTCCGGCGGTGGTCGGGGGGCTTGGACTGATCGCCCTGGCTTGCGTGCCTCTCCCAGGACGACCGACGCGGCCTAGCACCTATTTGCGCAGCGCCTATGGCCAGCCGTTGGCCCATTTCTTCACACGGTTCGGGGGACGGCTGGGCGTGCTGATCCTCGCCCTGATCTGCCTCTATCGGCTGTCGGACTTCGTCCTCAATATCATGAACCCCTTCTATCAGGATCTGGGATTCACCCTGACCCAGATCGCCGAGGTCAGGAAAATTTACGGGGTCGTGGCCTCGATCGTCGGCATCACCTTCGGCGCCTGGTTGGTTAGCCGCTTCGGCATCATCAGGACCATGGTCATCGGCGTGTTCGCCAGTCCCTTGTCTAATCTGGTCTTCATCTGGCTTGCGACCCAGGGGCCCAGCATGCCGGCGCTCTACGCCGCCATCACCATCGACAACTTCGCAACCGGCGTCGCCGGCACGGCGCTGATTGTCTACATGTCCAGCCTGACCAGCCACGGCTTCACCGCGACCCAGTACGCTCTGTTCAGTTCGCTCTACGCCATCATCGGCAAGATAGTGGCCTCCCAGTCCGGGAGGATCATTGAAGGTTCTGCGCGGGTGGCGGAGGAGGGTGGCTTCACTGCGGGCCTGCGGTCGATGTTCGCCGCCCTGCCCGAGGGCTCGCTGGCCGACGGCGCGCGGATCGCGGAGGTCACGCCCGCCTCGCTGGGCGCGGGCTACGCCGCCTTCTTCATCTATTCGGTCGTGATCGGCGTGTTTGCGGCGGTCCTGGCCTTCATCGTGGCCCGTCGTCAGAATGCCCTCCCGCCTCAGCGACAGCGGCAAACGACCACGACGCCCTGACCAGGAAAGCCCGGGTCCCGTCTCCTATGCGTTTGTGCGTTTCCGGGCACGAGCCTCGGCGTCAAGGATCGTCGGGCTGACTTGCAACCTCATGGGTTTGAGGGTCTTGCCGTTCGTGGAGCGAGGGCGGATGGTGGCGGCATGAAAGCCCTTCTGCTCACCTCGGCCGCCGCCCTTCTGCTGGCCGATATCGCCGTCGCCCAGCAGACCAGTCAGGCTCGGCCGCGCCCCGCCCCACCACCGGGATCGGATATCACCCGGGACCTGAACAGCCTGCCTGGCGATCCGCTCGGCACGACCCGACCCGGCCCAGCCGCCCCACCGGTCATCGAGGACGATGAAGACGAGGCCGCGCCGCCGCCCCGCGCCACTGTCAGCTCGGCCACGCCGCGGCCCTCGGCCTCCCCAACACCGCGCCCGGGGCCGCCCGTCGAAGAGCGTGAGGATTCTGAGGACGATGACGAGCCGGATGCGGAAGAGCACGCAGAGGGGCTGGTCGACGAGCCGTCCCAGCCCTCGTTCAGCCGTGTCACCACCCCGCCGCCCTTCCGCATCGACCTGCCGTCCGGTTTCGAGCTGGTTCAGCGGCTCGCGCCGCCAGGGGCCGCCATCTATGAGGCGCGGCGCGGCGACCGGGGCTTTGTCGCCATCTATGTGGGTTGCTGCTCGCAGTTCCCGATCTATGACGGGCGTCAGGTGCAGACTGGCGGGCGCTTCTCCGTGGTGGGCGCCGACGACGGCGAACAGAGAGCGCTTGAGCATCTGTTCCAGAGCCCGGACGGCCGCACCCAGGTCCACGTCTGGGTCCAGTCGGTCGAGGGCGCGAACCGCGCCGTCGCCGAGGCTATCGCCCAGAGCGTCGATCCGACGGGGTTGGGTCGCCCCTGAGAATCGCCGGGCCCAAGGCGGCGGCTCGCCTTGCCCTGACGCGGCGTATCCTCTAGGCATCGCGCCCGATTCGCACCCTCGCGGCGAGCCTTGCGCTTGCGCGGCAACCCTTCTGAATTCGATGAAAATCAACGGCAACACCAT
>CAZITK010000111.1:0-6479 GCA_964542145.1 uncultured Brevundimonas sp. | reverse complement strand
GCTTCGGCGGCATGGTGACGGTGATCCTGGATGGCGACCTGGCGCGCGCCAGGCGGGTGCTGGAGCGGGTGCAGGTCTTCACCCTGGCGGAATCTCTGGGCGGCGGCGAAAGCCTGGTGAACCACCCCGCCATCATGACCCACGCCAGTGTGCCCAAGGAGGTGCGCGAGGCAGGCGGGGTCACCGATAGCCTGATCCGTCTGTCTGTCGGCGTTGAGGACGTCGACGACCTGATCGCCGACCTGGATCAGGCGCTGGGCTGAACCTGCGGGTTCAAATCCCGGCGCGAACCGCCTAGGTAGGCGCCATGCCATACATGGACGCCATGCGGGAACGGCTGGCGGAACACCCGACGGCGGAGATGCTGATCGGTCTGGTTCTGCTTATCGCCGCCGCCTTCGCCGTGGACCTCATTGTCCGCAAGATACTGGTTCGCCTGATCCGGACAGCCCTGATGCGGCTGGGGCTGGACAGCGGCGCTCATTCGCTCGAGCCGGTCGCCCGGACCCTGGGGCGCCTGGCGCCGGCCATGATGATCTATCAGGGCATCCTGGCCGTGCCGCATCTGCCGGCGGCCGTGGCGACGGTGACGCGCAATGTCGCCTCGGCCTTCATGATCCTGACGGTCGTTATGGCCCTGGCGGCGACCCTCGACCTGATCAATCACCTCTACAGCCGACGCCCCACGGCCAACGCCCGGCCCATCAAGGGTTATCTGGAGGTGGTGAAGATCGCCTTCTACGCCGTCGGCGCCATACTGATGGTGGCGGTCCTCATCGAGCGGTCGCCGCTCCTGCTGCTGTCGGGCCTGGGCGCCCTGGCGGCGGTGCTGATGCTGGTGTTCAAGGACACCATCCTGTCGCTGGTCGCCTCGGTTCAGCTGAACTCCAACGACATGCTGCGCGTCGGCGACTGGATCGAGATGCCCAAGCTCGAGGCCGACGGCGACGTGGTCGATATCGCCCTGCATACGGTCAAGGTGCAGAACTGGGACAAGACGATCACCACCATCCCGACCTGGCGATTGATCGCCGAGCCCTTCAAGAACTGGCGCGGCATGCAGGAAAGCGGCGGGCGGCGGATCAAGCGTGCGCTGCTGATCGACCAGACCAGCGTCTGTTTCCTGTCGCCCGAAGGCCAGGAGCGGCTGTCCCGGTTCGCAGTGCTCGACGACTATTTTGATCGCAAAACCCGTGAGCTGGAGGAATGGAACGTCCGTTTGCGCAAGGCGGGCAAGGACGAGATCAATGCGCGCCGCCAGACGAACCTCGGCGCGTTCCGGGCCTATGTAGAGCACTATCTGCGCCGGCATCATGGGATTCATCAGCAGATGACCCTGCTGGTCCGCCAGTTGGCCCCGACGCCCGCCGGGCTCCCGCTGGAAATCTACGCCTTCACTTCGACCATCGCCTGGGCGGAGTATGAAGGCATCCAATCGGACATCTTCGATCATCTGATCGCCATCCTGCCGGAGTTCGGCCTGCGCCTGTTCCAACAACCTTCAGGGGCGGACCTGGGGCGGTTGACGGAGGTCGGGGCGGGCGCCGCAAAGGCCGCCTGACGCCTGATCAGCCGATGGGAGTCGCCAGGTTCAGCGCATCGGCGACACGCTCGGCCAGGGCCCGAAAGGCGGGACCGGCGGCGGAGTCGGGAGCGTCGATGACAATCGGTCGGCCGGCGTCGCCCGCGATGCGCACCGCAGAGTTGAGGGGAATTTCGCCCAGCCAGGGAACCCCTAGCCGAGCGGCCTCCGTCTTGGCCCCTCCCCGACCGAACACCTCGCCCGACATGGTCTCGATCAGGCCCATAACTGGCGTTCCGACACGCGCGAACAGTGCGTGGGCCCGACGGGCGTCAGCCAGGGCCACCTCCTGTGGCGTCGAAACAATGACCGCGCCGTCCAGCGGAGTCTTCTGGATCAGCGTCAGTGCGACATCGCCCGTACCCGGCGGCATGTCGACGACCAGAACGTCCAGCGGCTTTGCTTGGGTCCCCCATCGCGTCTGAGTCAGCATCTGGGTGAGGGCCTGGCTCGCCATCGGTCCACGCCAAACCATGGCGTCGCTAGCCGCGGTTAGGAGGCCGACGGACATGGCCTTGATCCCCCAGGCTTCGGGCGGAACCATGGCTCCATCTTCGTAGACGGGCTTGCCGGCGAGGCCGAGCATCGTCGGCGCCGACGGGCCATAGACGTCCGCGTCAAGCAGTCCGGCCCGCCATCCGGCCGCCGCCAGCGCGCAGGCGAGATTGGTCGCCACCGTGGACTTGCCGACACCGCCCTTGCCGCTGGCGACGGCCATGACGCGACGAACATGGGCGGGGCGGTCCGTGGGCGTCGGCGCCCGGGCGCGGGTCTGGTCCGCCGCCGCCCTGGACAGCCTCGCCGTGCGACGCGTTGGCGGAACCTCGGCCGCCTCAGCGCTGAGCACCACGGAGACGCGCGCCATTCCGGGCATCGACCGAAGCGCGGCCTCGGCCGCATCGCGCACTGGGGCGTAAAGGGCGGCGTCGGCGGGCGCGACTTCCAGCGCAAAGCCGGCGCGGTCCGGCGTGACCACCAGGCCATGCACCACCCCTGCCGACACCAAGCCGCGCCCGGAGAGAGGATCCAGGACGCTGTTCAGGACGGCTTCAACGGCGGCGCGGTCGATCACGCAGGGGCGCTCCGGCTTGCGAAAAGGGCTAAGGCGCCTTCTATCCCCCGCGATGGCCAAGAGCGACCCCCGCGCCGACGATATCGAATGGAGCCGCCCGATCCTGCTGCTGGCGGGGCCGACGGCCTCAGGCAAGTCGCGCCTAGCTCTTGATCTGGCGCGGCGACGCAACGCCGTGATCCTGAACGCCGACAGCCAGCAGCTTTATGCCGATCTGCGCATCCTGACCGCGCGGCCAAGCGAGGCGGACGAACGGCTGGCCGAACACCGCCTTTACGGCTTGGCAGATGCGGCAGACGCCTGGTCAGCCGGGCGCTGGCTGCGAGCCATCGAACACCAGCTGGCGACCTTGGCGACGGAGCGCCGACCCGCGATCGTGGTGGGCGGAACGGGACTCTATTTTCGGGCGCTCACCGGGGGATTAGCCGACATTCCCGCCATTCCCGGCACGCTTCGCGATCAGGCGGAAGATCTCTATCACGAAGAGGGTGAGAACGCGTTCAGGGCGCGACTGGCCGCGCGAGACCCCGCGTCAGCGGGCAGAATCGCGCCGGGTGACCGCCAGCGGCTTGTACGGGCCTTCTCCGTGGTCACGACGACGGGACGCCCTCTGGGAGAATGGCAGGCCCTGGCCCGGCCGGCGCTGTCTCCGCACGACTACGACACAGCCCTGCTGACGCCCGACCGAGCCACGCTCTACACGAACTGTGATCGTCGCGTTGAGGCCATGCTGGCGCACGGAGCGATCACGGAAGTTCGCGATCTGCTGGCGCGCGGTCTCTGCGCGTCCCTTCCGGCCATGAAGGCTGTAGGAGTTCGCGAAATCGCGGCTCATCTATCCGGCGAACTAAACCTGGCGGCAGCCGCTGGCGCCCTGGCCCTCGCGACCCGTCACTACGCCAAACGTCAAATGACCTGGTTCAGAAACCAGTGCCCTGAATGGGCTCGAGTGGGATGGGGCGAGTAGTGATTTCCGGACGTCTGCGCAGGCGCGCGCCCCGCTGAGCTACGCATGGTTGGCGATGGCGTCGAGATCCCCTATATTGAGACCGTTCGGGTTCGCCCGGACTATGGCGATAAACGCGCCTGTAATAAGCGGACCGGACCCGGGTGCGATTCCCGGCGGCTCCACCAATCTCTTCTGCGAGTTATCAGCGGAAGAGCATGGGGCCGACTAGCATCGACGGACGTGTAAAGAGGATTGCTTTCGCTCGTGTTGGCCCAGCGCATCGGGCCTTTAAACTACCTGCGAACGATAACTTCGCTGAGGAATACGCCGTCGCCGCGTAATGCGGTTCCGGTAATTCCAACCTAAGTCCCGGGGGTTCAGATCCTCGGGCGGGGCCTGTCGGGAGCCTGCCAACAGAATCCCGGCGCTTTTCCCTCCATGACGCCGGTTTGTTCGACCTCTGGTCGGATCGCGGCTTTACGCCCGCCCCGCGGCCCCGCTATCAGTCGCGCTCAGGCCGACGGGGATCCGATGACCGACGACACGCCGTCCAAGGACGAAATGGGCTATGAACGTCTGGCGCAGGAGGCGCTGCGCGGCGTGGTGCGCTCGGCGCTGGCCCGGATCGCCGAAGAGGGCATGCCCGGCGCCCATCACTTCTATGTGACCTTCAAGACTCGCGGTGTCGGGGTCACCTGCCCGCCGGATGTGGTCGCCAAATACCCCGACGAGATGACGATCGTGCTCCAGCATCAGTTCTGGGACCTGGAGGTCGGCGTCGACGGGTTTTCCGTGATGCTGAAATTCGGGGGGGTGCCCAAGGTCTTGGCCGTCGCCTATTCGGCGGTGACGCGATTTTATGATCCGTCGGTCGGCTTCCTGCTTCAGTTCGATCCCCCTGCTCTCGCGCCCGAGCCTGAACCGGAGGCTGAGGCCCTGGCGCAGCACACGACGCCAGAGCCCGTGTCCGATGGCCCCAAGGTGGTCTCGCTGGACCAGTTTCGGAAGAAATAGGCGAGTGCTGGCGCTGGACAGCGATGGCCGGGCGCGCGGCGCCTGCCATTGTGGCGCGGTGCGGTTCATTGTGCGGCTAAGCGACGGACTGGCCACGGCGCGGCGCTGCAACTGCTCGCTTTGCCGAATGCGGGGGGCGGTGGCGGTCTCGGCGCAGTTGTCCGATTTGGAGATCGTGCAGGGTCAGGAGAAAATCTCCGAATACCGCTTTAACACCGGCGCGGCGCGGCATTTCTTCTGCGCCACCTGCGGGATTTACACCCACCACCAGAGGCGGTCGGACCCGAACCAGTATGGTGTCAACCTGGCCTGTCTCGAGGGCGTCAGCCCCTTTGATCTGACCGAGATTCCCGTGCTGGACGGCGTCAATCACCCCCGTGACGGCGGCGGCGGGCGGGTCGGCCTGTTGCGCTTCGAGCCCGACCCCTAGACCGAAATCGGTTCAGTTGGACGCAGTCCAACTGGGCTCAGATTTCGGTCCAGCATAATGCGAGAGCCTGTTTCACGGCATCGGCGGAATCGCGAAGCGATTCCACCTCAGCCGATCAGGCTCTAGGTCCGTGGGTATGCGCGGATCACGATCCGTTCGCGCTCACCCTCGTGGCGTTCGACCAGCAGCCGCGCCACCTGGGCGTCGTCGTGGAAGAGATATCCCTTGATCGCGTCCAGCAGGGCCTTGGCCAGATTGTCCAGGTCCATCCACGGTGGGTCGCCCACGTGCTCCATGCGGATCTCGACCACATGGTCGCCCCAGGCCGGCCGCGCGCCGCGCCATTCCTTGCGCATGAACTCATAGACCAGGGGCTTGTAGTATTTGGCCTGGGTGGTCAGGCCGTCGATCACGATCTCAACCGCTGGCCCGTCCTCGCGCGCCCGCACCTTGCCGATCCCGACCCAGCCGGCGGTCATGCGGGCGCGACCGGGACGCCCTCCGCCTCGGCCGCGCGGCGCAGGGCCCGGTCGAGGCTGATCAGTCCCAGCCCCGATCTGAGAGCCAGCTCAAGATAGGCCGCGTCATAGATGGTCAGGTCATGATCGCGGGCGAGATTGGAGACCCGACGCAGGTTTCCCCGCCGGTCCCCCGCGCCTTCTTGCGCGACCTTCAGGCGGAAGTATCGAGCCAGAGCCTCCTCGACATAGTCGTCGTCAATGTCGCCCCGCCGTCGGATCGTGCGCAACACATTCGCCACTTCGAGGTCCAGCAGAGGCGGCGCGATCAGTCGACCCCGCCGGGCGTCGGCCAGCGCCCCCGACACGTCCTCGCTTCGATCCTCAGGGAGCAGCCAGGCGATGATGGCCGAGGCGTCGACCACCGCCACCTAGGGTCGCCCCTCGTCCCGATCGCGGCGGGTGTCGTCGGCGGTGCGCGGCGGACCCCTGTAGGTAGCGCGCAGGCGGCGGGCGTCGTCCATCAGTCTGTCGGTGTCGGCGGGAGACGGGCGACGGTGCAGGGGCGCCAGCTCGACCTGGGGCTCTCCCCGGCGTGTGATGACCACCCGCTCGCCCGCCAGAACCCGATCAATCAGCTCGGAGAGGCGATTCTTGGCTTCGAGGACCCCGAGGTTCATCTTACACCTAGCCAATTCACTGGCTATATAGCGCATCCCGACCCGGCCCTCAACGAGACGACCATGACCGACTTTCGCACCGAATTTGACACTTTCGGCTCGATCGAGGTTCAGGCGGACCGTTACTGGGGCGCCCAGGCGCAGCGCAGCCTGGGCAATTTCAAGATCGGCTGGGAGAAGCAGCCCCTGCCGGTCGTGCGGGCCTTGGGCATCGTCAAACGCGCCGCCGCCGAAACCAACCAAGCGTTGGGCAAGCTGGACGCCGGACTGGCCAAGGCCATCATCCAGGCGGCC
>CAZITK010000110.1:0-6533 GCA_964542145.1 uncultured Brevundimonas sp. | reverse complement strand
GGGCGCCGGGAATAGAGCCTGGGCTCCAGCACCCCATGCTGGACGAGCGACTTCAGGCGCGCGGCCAGGACGTTGCGCGCCACGCCCAGCCGCTCCTGCCACTGCTCGAAGCGACTGACGCCGTTGAAGGCGTCGCGGATGACCAGCAGGGTCCAGGGATCACCGATGACCTCGAGCGTCGCGGCGATAGAGCAGCTCTGGCGTGAATAGTCGGCGGTGCGGCCCATGGCGGTGAAGGTGACCCTGCGTCAGGGCTTTGGCAAGTCGGTAGCCAAAAAGAACGGGCGACGTCCGTTCCGTTCGCTCCATGCCTCGGTCCACGCGCAGCTCTCGATGGTCCGTTGACGGGGCCCGTCGACGGGGACGAGGCGCTTCGCGTCTCGCCCTGTTCCGTCCGATCCGCTAAGCGCTCACCATGACAGAACACGCTCTGGATCAGGCTCTGAACCTCGACCCGTCGCAAGCCGGCCTGGTGGGCGTCGTGCCCGGGAACTTCTCGAACGGGCCCGTATCGGCGCCGCCTGAAGCGGGGTTTCCCTTCGGCGGTTTGCTGGCGGCTCTGGCGGCGCGAGCGATGCGCCAGGGGCTGGGGATCGTGGCGCCGCTGCGTACGCTGTCGGTGCAGTATCTGGCGGCGGCCCGGTTTGGCGAGCCGCTGACCTTTCGGCCGCGGCTGCTGCGCGGCGGACGCGGCGTCTCCTATGCGGCGCTGGACGTGCAACAGGACACGGGCGAACGCACCCGCGCCACCCATCACGCGACCGCGACCTACGGCGGGGACGCCGACGCTGTCGATCTGGCCCAGAACACCGTCTCGCCGCCCCTCACCCTGATCGAGACGGGCGTCGGCATGGACGGCCCCATGGCGCCGCGGTTCTCGACCCTAGTGGATTATCGTTTCGAGGGGGCGCCGCGCATCCTGGGCGGCAACGTCGGGCGCCCGGTGGTCGAGCGGCTGTGGATGCGGATCAAGGATGGACGGCCGCTGGACGAAGCGGGGCTCTGCTACCTGCTGGACGCCCTCTATCCGCCGGCGTGGACGGCCTTCGCCGCCCCGCCCATGATGACCACGGTGGATCTGCGCTACGACCTGTTGGGCGCGCCGACGCCCGAGACAACGCCTCAGGGCTGGGCCTTCTTCGAGTTCCGCATGCTCGACCTGGGCGGGGGCTGGACGGTGGACGAGGCGACCGCCTGGGGCGCCGACGGCCGGGCGCTCGCCCTGTCGCGGCAGAGGCGGCGGCTGTTGGGGTAGAGACCGCACGGGGGGTGATTGGTGAAGCGTGCTCCTGGGCGCAGGGTGACTGAGATCGAGCAGGTCGCCGGCGGCTCGGCTCACCTCTTGCTCACGAGCACTCTTGCCTACTACCGCGCGGCGCCGCGGAAGATGGCGTTCAGGAGCAGGCCGTCCTGGCCCCGGAGGAAGCCGCGCAGGGTGGGGTCCTGGGCGAAGGCGACGATCTGGCCGCGACCCAGGGGCTGGGCCATAACGGCGGGCTTGTAGGCCAGCTGGGCGCGGTTGTCGGCCCAGAGCTGACCGGCCTGGAGCAGGGTGTCGGGGCCCTCGAAGCGCACGACATTGACACCCTGATCCAGGGTCAGGGGAGCGAACACGGTCGAGCCGCCGTAGAGCAGGCTGATCTGCTCAGGTACGCCCAGACCCAACCAGTGGTCGCGGTCGACGCGGGCGGCCAGAAAAGCGCCGGCGACGGAATCCAGGGCGCGGTCGGTCCCGCGCACCTGGGCCAGATAGGCGGCCTCATTGGCGAGGACTGAGCCGGCGGCGCCGGTGTCTTCTGCTTCCTCAGGCTGGGCGCGGCCTTCGACGCGGGCGGCGAGCAGCCTGGCCTCGGGATCGGCGATGGCCTCGGCGGCGCGGGCCATGGCGATCAGGACGCCGCCGTTCTCGACCCAGGTGCGAAGATGGGCGAGGCCCGAGGCGTCGAGGGTCTGGCCATAAGAGCCGTCGGGCAGGATCACGACGTCGAAGCCGGACAGGTCAGCCGAGCCTAGCGAGCGCGCGGGGACGACGGTGACGGGGTAGCCGTACTCATGCTCCAGCACGTGGCGGACCGAGCCGGTGGCGGTGGGGGAGACGCCGTCCTCCCAGGCCAGGGCGATGCGGACCGGAGCGAGCGCGGGCGAGCGGCCTGAGCCAAAGCCGGGGCCTTCGGTGACCCAGGTGTCGGCGAGGGCGACCACGTCGGCGCCGGACGTGGCGGCGAGGCGGGCGACGCGCTGGGCCACGTCATCTGGCGCGCCGCCGCGCGTGACGACCAGGGAGCCAGCCGAATAGGCGCGGTCGCCCACGGTGAAGCCGGCCTCGGGCGCGCGGACGGTCAGGCCCTCGGTCAGGGCGGCGGTCAGGAAGCGGAAGGCCTGGGTTCCGGCCGGCACGACCCAGGCGGCGGCTTCGGCGGGACCGCTGACAGAGCCGACGCGGCGCTGGCCGGGCGTCAGCAGCTCGCCCGACGGCAGGGCGCGGCAGGCGATTGCGGGGGTGTTGAAAGCCAGGGGCAGGGACCAGGCGGTGACATCGTAGAGTTCAGCTTGCAGGCCCAGGGCGCGGCGGCGCTCCTGCTCTTCGAGGAAGCCGGGACGAAGCTGGATCGACTGGTCGAACAGGACGCGGGCGAGAGGGCCCAGTGGCTGGCCCTCGGCGATGGCGTAGCCGCCCTGGGGCATCGACTGGCCGCAGGCGGGCTCGGTGACGCGACTGACCTCGACGCCCTGCAGCGCCATCAGCTCGGCCAGGCGGTCGGCGGCGCCGGGATCGGCGGCCGTGCGCGGCAGCAGCCAGCCGCCGGGGCGGGCCACGGCCTCGGTCAGATGGGCGTGGTGGTCCTGGAGCAGGCGGGTGCGCTCGCGGGCGGCGGTCTCGAGGGTCGACAGGGCGGCGACGAACTGACCCCGGATGGTGTCGGGATAGGTCAGGATTTCGCCCGAGGAACGGCGGGCAGCGAGGCCGCGCGATGAGCCCTGTTCATAGGTCATGGAGACGGCGCCGAGGTAGCTGGGCCAGGCGTCGCCGTAGCCGGGATAAAAGGCGTCGAAGATCTCGCGGGTGAAGTAATCGAGGCCCAGGCGGTCGAACCACTCGCCGGTGTTGCGGCCGATGACGGCGCGCATGGCCATCTGCCGGGCGGGCAGCAGCGGATTGTGGGGCTCGGCCTCGGGGGGGAAGAAGAAGGTCTGGTCCGTGCCCATCTCGTGGATGTCGACGACGATGTGAGGGCGCCAGGATCGCATCAGGGCGGAGTGGCCGCGCGTCTCGGGCTGGGTCTGGGCGAACCAGTCGCGGTTGAGGTCGAACAGGGCGCTGTTGAACCGGCCCGAGGGCCAGCGCTCGGCGCGCTCGGCGGACAGGGGGTCGGGGTCGATGCGCAGGCCGGCGGCGGCGGCGTAGCCTGAGACGAAACGGTCGCGGCCGTCGGGGTTCTGGGTCGGGATCAGGAAGACCAGGGTATTGTCCAGGATGGCCTGGACGCGCGGGTCATCGGGCGAGGCCAGCAGGTGGCGGGCGACGGCCATGGCGGATTCGGCCGGGCTGATCTCATTGCCGTGGACGGCGTGGGCCAGCCAGACGATGGCGGGCTGGTCGGTCATCAGGGCGCGGGCCTGGGCGACGGGTGTGCGACGCGGGTCGGCGATGGCCTGGGCGGTCGCCTTGATCTGGTCCAGGCGGGCGATGTTGGCGGGCGAGCCGATGACGGCCCAGACGAGGCGCCGGCCTTCATGCGTGCGGCCATAGTCGCCGACGACCATACGGTCGGGGGCGGCGGCCTGGAGCGCCTCGAAATAGCGGTGGACCTCGGCCGAAGGGGTGATGCGCTGGCCCAGACGATGGCCCAGCACCTGTTCCGGCGCCGGGATGGCGGGGTCGTAAGCCTGGGGGGCCAGGGCTGCGTCGGGCTGGAAGAAGGGGCGCTGATCGACCGGCTGGGCGGCGGCCGGGAGAGCGGCGAGGGCGGTCGCCGCGAGGACGGCGGCGACGAGACGACGGAGCATGGACGGACTTCCCCCTGAGAGCCGCCGCAGTTGGCCGGAATTGCGAGGTGGCCGCAAGCGGGCGCTGCGTATTCTCGCAAGCGTGGGCATGCGGTATGATGGGGCCATGACGGACGCCGCCCTGAAACTGATGACGGCCGACGAGTTCCTAGTCTGGCGACTGGATCGCGAGGGGACGTGGGAGCTGGTCGACGGCGTTCCCGTGCGGAAGTTCGACAATGGGCCGGAGATGATGGCGGGCGGGAGACGCAGTCATGCCCGTGTCGCCAGCAACATCATCCGAGCCTTGGGTAATCGCTTGAGCGGCGGACCCTGTTATCCGGTGGGCAGCGACTTCGCCGTTCGGACGCGGCGGGAGGGCGTGCGCCAGCCGGACGTAATCGTGGAGTGCGGACAGGGGCGGGGGGACGACCTGGAGGCCACAGAGGCCCGAGTGATCTTCGAGGTGCTGTCGCCCTCGACGCGGGGCACGGACCTGATCCGCAAGGCCGAGGAGTATCGCCGGCTGCCCACCACGGCGCAGCTGGTGCTGATGGAGCCTGACCGGGCGCGAGCGCTGGTCTGGAGCCGCGAGGGCGACGACTGGCGGCTGGAGACCTTCGAGGGGGTGGACGCGGCCCTGCCTCTGGGCTCGGTCGGTGTCGAGCTGCCGCTGGCGGAAGCCTATGAAGGCGTCGAGTTGGCGGCGGAATGAGCGTCGCTGTTTTGAAGCCGGCCCGGCCCTTCTGGGAAACCAAGCGCCTGGACGAGATGTCGCCCGCCGAGTGGGAGGCGGTGTGCGACGGGTGCGGGCTGTGCTGCCTGGTGCGGTTCGAGGACGAGGACACCGGCGAGGTGATCCCGACGCGGGTGCACGGCAAGCTGTTCGACCCGGAGGTCTGCGCCTGTTCGGACTACGCGAACAGGAAGGCGCATGTGCCGGACTGCATCAAGCTGACGCCCGGCAATATCCAGGCGCTGGAGTGGATGCCCAGGTCGTGCGGCTACCGCCGGCTGTGGGAGGGGCGGCCGCTGGCGTGGTGGCATCCCCTGGTCTCGGGAAGCCGGGAGACGGTGCATGAGGCGGGGGTGTCGGTGCGCGGCCAGACGGTGTCGGAGACGGCGCTGGGAACGGCCGAGGACGCGCTGGACTTCGAGGCGCCGGAGTGGACGGCGGAGCGCGGGACGGGGGAATAGAACGGAGTCCAGTGAGTCCAGTTTGTCCAGTTCAGTGCGTGTGGCCTGGCCCCCTCCACCACTTCGTGATCCCCCTCCCCCGTAAGGAGGGGGGAGGAAAGACGTAAATCCCCTATCCGAAATGCTGAGACCCCGGTTTGCGGGGACGGGCGGGGAGGCTGCGTCCGGATGTCCGACGGGGGGCGGGGGTCTGCTATGTTCTGGGCATGGCGGGAAGAAGGGATCGGGCGGCGGAGGCGATGGGCCCGGAAGGACGGGCGTTGTGCGCGGAGTCCTTTCCGATCCTGGCGGCCATGACGCGGCGGGCGATCGCGGCGGCGCGCGAGATCGAGACCACCGAGCCGCGGCTGGAGCACCAGCGCCATGCCCGCTGGCTGGCCCAGATCGCCAGGACGGTGCGCGAGGTGGCGCGCCTGGACCTGCCGCCGCCGGCCGAGCCGGCTGATAGCAACGCCTCGGGGGAGGACCAGATGGGCGACACGCGATCCGATGATGTGCACGGGGGCTTCGACGGGCACTTCGACGGCGCCTTCGACGGGGACTTCGAAAAGGCGCAGCGCCGACGCGCCGGCCTGGAGGCCCGACTTCACGGTCTCATCGACCAGCAGTCCCGCCGAACGGAAGCGGGCGGCGAGCGACTGGGTGAGGGGGCTGTCGGACGAAGAGCTGGCGCGCGAGGCGGCCCGGCGGTGGGACCAGAATACGCATCAGCTGCCGCCTGAGGGCGACTGGCTGACCTGGCTGATGCTGGGCGGCCGGGGGGCGGGCAAGACCTACGCCGGGGCCGAATGGCTGGCGATGCAGGCGCGGATGAAGAATGCGCGGCTGGCCCTGGTGGGACCGACCCTGCACGACGTGCGCGAGGTGATGGTCGAGGGGCCGTCGGGCCTGCGGGCCACGCCCAAAGGGATGGAGCGGCCGCGCTGGGAGCAGAGCCGGCGGCGGCTGGTCTGGGACCGCACTGGCGCGGTGGCGCAGGCCTTCTCCGCGGAGGATGCGGAGAGTTTGCGCGGGCCGCAGTTCCATGCGGCCTGGGCGGATGAGTTCTGCGCCTGGCGCGAGCCGGAGGCGGTGCTGGCCAATCTGAGATTGGGATTGCGGCTGGGGGCGGCGCCCCGGCTGGTGGTGACGACGACGCCCAAGCCGATCCGGGCGCTGAGGCGGCTGATGGCCGAGGCGGGCACGGAGGTGACGCGCGGCGGCACGGGGGAGAATGCGGCGAACCTGTCGCCCGGCTTCCTGGCCAATCTGAAGGCGCTTTACGGCGGCACGCGGCTGGAGACCCAGGAGCTGGACGGGCTGGTGGTCGAGGACGGCGGGGCGCTGTTCAAGGCCGAGGACATGCGGCG
>CAZITK010000109.1:5191-6535 GCA_964542145.1 uncultured Brevundimonas sp. | reverse complement strand
ATGAACCACCGACCGACCACCCTTGAACGCGCCTATCAACTTGCAGCCAGCGGAGAGTGCGACAGCGTCAGCGTCATCAAACGCCAGCTCAATGCCGAGGGCTTTCCGGACGTGCAGGGGCAACTGTATGGCGCATCGGTGACGTCCGCGCTGCGCAAGCTGGCAGAGAAGGCTCGGACCGAGACAGCTCCGCAGAAATAGGCGGGTTGCGGCCGGACGGCTTTTAGCGGACGAAGGCCGGATGCGCTCCCCCCTTCTGATCGCCGCGCTCGCGGCTCTTGCAGCTAGTCCCGCCATGTCCCAGACCCCGCCATCCGTGCCGAACGCCGCCCCGTGGGATCAGGATTTCCTACCGCCGGCGCCCGCCTGGGACGGGGCCAGCCGCGCGCTGCTGCGCGAGCCCGGCGATCGCTGGGCGACGGACTTCGAGCGTGACCCCGATCTGAACTTCAGCCCGACCTACGCCGACACGCGGGCCTGGTTCGACCGGCTGGATCAAGCCTCGGACCTGATCCGCATCGAGCCGTTCGGCGTCTCGCCCGAGGGGCGCGAGATCTACGCCGTGATCGCGTCCAAGGACGGCGCGACCTTCGATCCGTCCAAGCCGGTGATCCTGGCCCAGGCCGGCATTCATCCGGGTGAGATCGATGGCAAGGACGCCGGCATGATGCTGCTGCGCGACATCGCCTTTTATGGCAAGGACGGCCTCTTGGACCGGGTCAATCTGATCCTGGTGCCGATCCTGTCGGTGGATGGGCATGAGCGGGCGGGCGCCTATTCGCGGCCGAACCAGCGCGGGCCGCGCACCCAGGGCTGGCGTCACACCGCGACCAACCAGAACCTGAACCGCGACTACATGAAACTGGATCAGGTCGAGATGCAGGCCGTGCGCGGCTTGATCCTGAAGTACCGGCCCGACCTCTATGTCGACATCCACGTCACCGACGGCATGGATTATCAGTACGACGTCACCTACGGCTACAACGGCGAGAACGGGGTGTGGAGCCGCAGTCCGGCGACCGCGACCTGGCTGGACGAGGCCTTCAAGCCGGCGATGAACGCGGCGCTGGAAGGGCAGGGGCATATTCCGGGCGAGCTGGTGTTCGGGATCGACTATGACAATCCGCGCGCGGGCCTGAACGACGGCGGGCTCGGCGAGCGGTTCTCCAACGGCTGGGGCTCGGCGGCCCATGTGCCGACCGTTCTGATCGAGAACCACAGCCTGAAGCCTTACGAGCAGCGGGTGCTGGGAACCTATGTGTTTCTGGAGACGGCGATGCATATCCTGGCCGAGCGCGGCGAGGGGCTGCGCGCCGCCATCGCCGGGGACAGCGCCCTGCGCCC
>CAZITK010000109.1:0-5091 GCA_964542145.1 uncultured Brevundimonas sp. | reverse complement strand
TCGAGATGGAGACGCTGGACGCGCCGCGCACGGTGTCGGTCGAGATGCTGCGCCTGATCGATCCGGAGGTGTCGGGCCGCACCAATGAAGGGCATGTGCCGATCCGTGTGAAAACGGTCGAGACCGAGCGGCGCGACTGGACCTTCCCCATCGGCTCGGTGCGCGTTCCGACCGATCAGGTTCTGGGCGATGTGGCGATCCTGCTCCTGGAGCCGCAGTCGTCGGAGGGGTTCTTCGCCTGGGGCATGATCCCCGAGGTGCTGAACCGCGTGGAGTATATCGAGGCCTACGCCATCGCGCCGCTGGCCGACCGGATGCTGGGCGACGATCCGGCGCTGAAGACCGAGTTCGAGGCGAAACTGGAGGCGGAGCCTGAATTCGCGGCCAATGCGCGCGCGCGGCTGAACTGGTTCTATGAACGGACACCGTTTCACGACGACCGGTTCCGCCTCTATCCGATCGCGCGGGAAAACTGAGTGTGGATCCGATGATGGCCTCGGCACAGGCGGCCGCCCTTTGGGTAGGGCTGGGACTGCTTCTGCTCCTTGGCCTGTCCAGCCTGGTGGTGCGGCGCCGTCGTCGGCATCTGGTGGCCTTCGGCGACGGCGGGGTGCCGGAGCTCGCCCAAGCCATCCGCGCCTTCGGCAACGCCTGCGAATATCTGCCGACCGCGATGATCGCCCTGGTGCTGCTGGCCCTGCTGTCGGCGCCCGCCTATCTGATCCACGGGCTGGGCGCGGCCTTTCTGCTGGGGCGAGTGGTCCACGCGGGGGGGCTGGTCTTTTTGCCCAGCGGCGCCTCGGTCGGGCGGGTGGTCGGGATGATGCTGACCTGGGTCCCGATGCTGGTCACCGCTATTGTTCTGATCGCCTTTGCGGTGGCGTGAGGTGATTGGAAATCTTGCCATCACGGAAATTGCGCCAGACTATCCGGGGCAAGGCTTGCCGCGCGCTCCGCTGGCCCCGGCTCACCGCTGAGCGGTGTCCGGGTTGACACGTCTTAGGGAACCCCGGTTGCGGCGCCTCTCGCGCCCGGCCATATCGGGGTATGGCTTCTGACACCTCCCCCGACCTGCTTCCCGATCTGATCCGGCGCGCCCTGAAGGGCGGGGCCGATGCGGCGGAATGCGTCTTCGCCGACCGCAGCACCCTGTCGGTGGGGGTCAGGAACGGCGCCCTGGAATCGGTGGAGCGCGAGGAGAGCCGCGATCTGAGCCTGCGCGTCTTTATCGGGCGGCGTCAGGCGACGGTGTCGGCGTCGGACCTGTCGGAGCAGACCTTGGAACGGCTGGTCGAACGGGTGGTGGCCATGGCGAAGCTCGCCCCGGAAGACCCCTATGCGGCCCTGGCTCCGGAAGACAGACTGGCGCGCGGCCCCGCGCCAAACCTCGACCTGTTTGATGGCGTTGAGAGATCGGCCGAGGATCTTGAGATCGCGGCGGTGGCGGCCGAGGCGGCGGCGCGGGCCGTGGACGGCGTCGCCAAATCAGAGGGCGGCGAGGCCAGTTGGTCCGAAGGCGCCTGGCGGCTGGTCACCTCCCACGGCTTCGACGGCGCACATCGCGGTTCGTCGCACGCGCTGGGCGTCGGGGTCATCGCCCAGAAGGACGGCGGCGGCATGGAACGCGGGGGCGAGAACCGAGCCGCGCGGCATCTCGCGGATTTGCCGGAGGCCGAATGGATAGGGCGCCAGGCGGGGGAGCGGGCGGTGTCGCGCCTGGGGCCACGCAAGATCGCTTCGACCACCGCGCCGGCGATCTTCGACAATCGGGTCTCGGGCCAGATCGTCTCGCCCTTGGTTCAGGCTATGTCGGGGACCGCCGTGGCGCGAGGCGTCAGCTTCCTGAAGGATCGCCTCGGCGAGCAGGTGCTGTCGCACGACGTGACCCTGATCGACGATCCGTTCCGGCCACGCGGGCTTGGCTCGACGCCCTTCGACGACGAGGGGGTTGAGGTCGAGCGGCGTGAACTGGTTTCGGACGGCGTGATCAACACCTGGCTGCTGAACACGGCGGCGGCGGCGCAACTGGGGCTTCAAACCACGGGCCATGCCTCGCGCGGCGGCGCGGGCCCAGCCGGGGTGTCGGGCCATAATCTGCATCTGGAACCGGGCGAGCACGAGCTCGCAGAGCTGATGCGCGACGCGGGGCGCGGGCTTTTGATCACCTCCATGTTCGGGCCTTCGCTGAACCCCAACACGGGCGACTGGTCGGCGGGGGTGTCTGGCTATTGGTTCGAGGACGGCGAGCGCGCCTATCCCGTCAGCGAGGTCACGGTCGCCGGCGTCCTACCCGATCTTTACAAGCGGCTGGTGGTCGGTGCGGACCTGGAGTTCCGCTCCAGCTTCAATACGCCCAGCCTGCTGATCGACGCCGTCGCCATCGCCGGAAAATGAGCGCTGACCTCCGAGACGATCTGGCCCTGATCCGGGCCGCCGCCGTCGAAGCCGGCGCCCTGGCGCTGAGGGAACGGGCGGTGGGCCTGAAAATTCGCTCAAAGCCCGGAGGCTCGCCGGTGACCAGCGCGGACCTCGCGGTCGACGCGCTGCTGCGCGACCGGCTGCTCAGCGCGCGGCCTGACTATGGCTGGCTGTCGGAGGAGACGACCGACGCGCCCGAGCGGCTGGACCGCAACCGGATCTTCGTGGTCGATCCCATAGACGGGACGGTCGCCTTCATGAAGGACCGGCCGTGGTGGTGCGTGCCGATCGCGGTGATCGACGGCGACCGGCCCGTGGCGGCGGTGATCCACGCTCCGGCCCTGAGCGAAACCTTCGAGGCCACACTCGGCGGCGGGGCGCGTCGGAATGGACAGGGGATTTCGGCGTCGGACGCCGACACACTCGACGGCGCCTCGGTGCTGGCCGACGCGCGCATTCTGGAGGGACCGCAGTGGGACGAGCCCTGGCCGGCCATGCGGTTCGAGAAGCGCAACGCCATCGCTTATCGCATGGCCCTGGTGGCGTCGGGCGCCTTTGACGCCGCCCTGGCCCTGACGCCCAAATGGGACTGGGACATCGCGGCAGGCGCCCTGATCGCCGCCGAGGCGGGAGCGCGGGTCACGGATCACCAGGGCAGGCCGTGGCGCTTCAACCGCGCCGATCCGCGCCAGCCCAGCATCGTGTGCGCGGCGGCGGGGGTGCATCCCCTGATCATCCAGCGGTGCCGTGCGATTCCCCTGGCGATCTGAACCTGTCCGAAATTTCAGTTTGCGTCCGGGGCTTGGCGGCCTAGGGTCCGCGTCCTGTGATCGACAGCGGGACGGAGGTCCCAGGGTTTTGACGTCCGCCGGCCTTGTGATCATCGTCAGCCTGCTCGCGGGCGGCGCGCAACCTCCGATATTCCAGCCGGGGGCGCCGGGCGCCGCGCCACGCCAGATCAGCGTGGAGAAGTCGGTGGCCATGAGTCGCACCGGCCATATCGACGCCGATGTTCGCTTCATGCAGCATATGATCATTCACCACGCGCAGGCGGTGGACATGGTCGGGCTGCTGCGCGATCGCGGGGCCTCGCCGACGGTCAAGCTGCTGGGCGAGCGGATCGCCATCAGTCAGGCCTCGGAGATGGAGCTGATGACCGGCTGGCTTGAGGCGCGCGGCCTTCCGGTGGAGGCGGCCGATCTGCACGGTGAGCATGACGCCCCCGCCGCCGATCCGCACGCCGCCCATCATGGCAAGCATGAGCATGACGCCCCCGCGACCTCTGAACGCGACACGCCGGTGATGCCGGGCATGTTGTCGCCGGCCCAGATGGACGCCCTGGCGGCGGCCCGAGGGGAGGCTTTCGACCGGCTGTTCCTGACCGGCATGATCCAGCACCACCAGGGCGCGCTGGACATGGTCGCCGCGTTGATGGCCGAGCCGAACGCGGCCGAGGAGACGATCCTGTCGGAGTTCGTCAATTCCGTCGTCACCGATCAGTCGGCCGAGATCCTGAGAATGCAATCGCTCCTGTCGGAGCTTTGAGAACCACGATGACCCGAGGGAAAGTCATGACCATCCGCAGCCTGCTGCTCTCTTCCGCCGCGGCGCTCGCCGTCTGCATGACGGGCGCCGCCGCCCAGGCCCAGCCGGCCCAGGGGCCGCAGCCCCAACAGCTTCAGCCGGACGAGCGTTCGACCCTCGCGGGTGGCCTGGCGGACGCTCAGCAGGCGGTGTCGAACCTGGTTCTGGAGCATCATGTGCCGCCGCCTCCGGGCTTTTCGGACCCCGAGGCCGTCTTCTCGCCGATGCAATCGCGCCCGACTCCCGGCGAGGCTCCGACCCCGCCGCGGTATTCACCGTTGGCTCTGGCGGCTACCGACTTGGCCTATTCCGATGGCAAGGTGTTCGTTGGCAGCTTTCATGGGTTCAACGCCTATGATGTGAGCAGCGGGGCGCCCGAGTTGGTGCTGTCGGTGGTCTGCCCTGGCGGCCAGGGCGACATCTCTGTGCACGGAAACCTGCTCTTCATGTCGGTGGAAGAAAACCGCGCGCGGTTGGATTGCGGGACCGAGGCGGCCGAAGGCGAGGTCAATGCTGATCGCTTCCGCGGCATACGCATCTTCGACATCAGCAATCTGAGCGAACCGCGCCAGATCGCCGCGGTGCAGACCTGCCGGGGTTCGCACACCCACACCCTGGTCCCGCCTGCGGACGGCTCTAACGTCCTCTATATCTACAATTCCGGCACGGCGGCGGTCCGCAAGGGCGAGGAGCTGGACATCTGCTCGAGCGGCCAGCCGGACGAGAACCCGGAGACGGCACTCTACTCCATCGACGTGATCAAGGTGCCTCTGGACGCGCCTCAGGACGCGGCGATCGTCAACCGGCCGCGCATCTTCGCCGACCGCGACACCGGCGCCATCGCCGGCCTGTGGCAGGGTGGCCGCTTCGGCGTCGCCAGCCAGCGCACGGCCCAGACCAACCACTGCCACGATATCACCGTCTATCCAGAGCTGAACCTTGCGGCGGGCGCGTGCAGCGGCAACGGCATCCTGCTGGACATCACCGATCGCGAGAACCCGGCTCGCATCTCGGACATTTTCGACCCGGACATGGCCTATTGGCACTCGGCCACCTTCAGCAACGAGGGGAACCGGGTGATCTTCACCG
>CAZITK010000108.1:0-6579 GCA_964542145.1 uncultured Brevundimonas sp. | reverse complement strand
GCGCCGTGGCCGACTTCGAATACGAGTTCCAGATGACGGCGATGAACCAGCGCCTGAATCACGAGATCGAGACCGTCTTCCTGATGGCTGATCCGCGTCACCAGGCCATCGCCTCGCGCCTGGTCAAGGAAATCGCGCGGCTGGGCGGCGACATCGACAGTTTCGTCAGCCCCGCCGTCGCCCGGCGCGTGCGGGCCAAGGTAAAGGGGTAAACCGAGTTGCGTATGTGTCATTTCCTGGTGGCGATCGCAGCGCTCTGCGCGATGGTCGGCGTCAGCGCCCAGGCCCAACCGGCCGAAGAATGGCGCGCTGTCGCCCCCGAAAATCTTCTGGTCATCGACACATCCAAGGGCCGCCTCCTGGCCGAGCTGACGCCGGTGACCGCGCCGCAGACCGCCGAGCGGGTCCGTATCCTGGCCAATCAGGGCTTCTATGACGGGGTGGCCTTTCACCGGGTCATCCCAGACTTCATGGCCCAGACAGGCGATCCCGACGGGGACGGGCTGGGCGGCAGCGAGCTGCCCAACGTGCCGGGTGAATTTGTCTTCCGACGCGGCCTGGACCACCGCATGACCGCGGTGTCGTCAGAGCCGAGTCCGACCGGCCTGATGGGCGTGATGCCGATCATCAGCCAGCCGGATGCGCAGATGATGATCACGGCCGATCAACGCGTGGCCGCCACACCGCGCTTTTGTCCCGGCGTGCTGGGCTTCGCCCGCACCCAGGATCCGAACAGCGGCAACAGCCAGTGGTTCATCATGACCGGCACGCGCGAGCAGCTGAACGGCGGGTATGCCGCGTTCGGGCGTGTCGTTTCGGGGCTTGAAGTGGCGCGCCAGCTCAAGGTGGGCGCCGAGACGCAAGATGGCCGTGTCACCGACGATCCTGACAGCCTTGTCCGCGTGCGGACAGCCGATCAGCTGCCCTTGGCCGAACGGCCCTCTGTGAGGGTGTTGCTGCCCGATAGCGCCCACTTCACCGATATGGTTGAGGTTCAGCGCAAGCGCGAGGGGCTGAATTTCTCTGCCTGCAGCGTCTTGCCGGTCAGCGAGGTCACCGGCGACTGAAGGCGGCGAGCCAGATGGGGAGGGGACGATGAGCATGATGGTGACGGTCGCCACGACGGCGCTGGCGACGATCTTCCTGAGCCTCGGCGTCCAGGCCCAGGAAGAGCAGATCCCCGATCCCGCTCCGAGCCCGGCGACCGCCGCTCCCCACGCCGTGTCGCCCGACGCAGACGGCTCTGCGCCGCCTTCGTCGGCTCCTCTGGGTGACTGGCGAACCGTGGCGGCTGAAAACCTGCTGATCATCGACACCACCCAGGGCCGGGTGCTCGTCGAGATGGCGCCCCTGGCTGCGCCGTTGCATGTGGAGCGCATCCGTCGACTGGCCCGCGACGGCTTTTATGACGGCATCGCCTGGCACCGGGTGATCGACTGGTTCATGGCCCAGACCGGCGATCCGCTGGGGACGGGCGAGGGCCAGAGCTGGCATCCGGATCTGGTGGCTGAATTCACCTTCCGACGCGGGCCGGACACGCCCTTCGTCGCGGCCGCCGCGCCCCAGGGCGGGCTGGTGGGCTATATGGGCTCCCTGCCGGTCCAGACCCAGCCCGACGCCCTGATGGCTGAGACCGAGGACTCCCGCGTCCACGGCTGGGGCCTCTACTGCCCCGGGGTCGCCGGCATGGCGCGCGACGAGCCCGTGGACAGCGCCAACAGCCAGTTCTTCCTGATGCGCCAGCCCTATCCGGCGCTGGAGAAACGCTACACCGCCTGGGGCATGGTGGTCGGCGGGCTGGAGGTGGTGCGCGCCATCAAGGTCGGCGACGGCCCCAACGGCATGGTGACCGGTGAGCCCGATCGCATGACCCGCGTACGCGTGGCCGCCGATGTTCCCGACGCTGAGCGCCCGACAGTGCGGGTTCTGGACCCGGCCTCGCCCCGCTTCGGCGCCTTGATAGAGCAGAGCCGCGCGGCGCGCGGCGCGGACTTTTCGGTCTGCGACATTGTCCTACCGGTCGAGATCATCGGCTGAGCGACCGCCGTCCCACCCGGGACGGCGGTCGCTGACGTCGTTAGCCGCCCGACATCTCAACGAAGCGGCGATAGGCCAGGGCGCCCCGCAAGCCGGCGACGTGCAGCACCAGGGTCACCAGCGTCAGGATGAAGACGACGATCTGGGCGGGGCCGAACACCGCCATGCTGGCCGGGCTGGTGACCAGGCTGAACACCGTCATCAGGATGTTCAAACCGACCAGCAGCAGGAAGATGATTGGGATCGCCACATTCGGTTTCTTCCACTGCACGAAGCCGAGGATCACATAGATCACGGCGAACAGCAGGGTGACGCCGATGCCGATCGGAATGCCGGCCTCCACCCCCGCCAGCTGCGCCTCGGCCATGGCCGGATCGACGTTCTGCGCCGCGAACTGCTCCTGCATCGCCTGGCGTGTCATGGCGATGATCTGATCCTTCTGCAGCCAGGTGGCCACCGATCCGATCACGCCGATCACAGCGCCCAGCCAGGCGCCCCATGATGTGGAGCGAGCGGCGTCGGCGGCCTGTTCCTGGGTATCGAGAGGCGCGGTCGGATTGGCCGCGGCGATCCATTTGCTCATGTGGGAAGCCCCCTTCTGGAATGAGGGTCGCGAGCCTATCCATAAATGCGAGCGACGCCAGAGGTTTCGTTCATCGGCCCGCCTTCACCTGAGCCGTTCGCGCCGCTAGGGTCCGGGCGCATGCCCATTTCCGCAGCAGATCAGGCCGTCCTCGACCTCGTCGAGGCCCGGGCCGGCGCCCTGGTGTCCCGCGCGATCGTCTGGGCCAACCTGAATTCCGGAAGCCGCAACAGCCTCGGCCTGAGGGCTGTGCTGGAAACCCTGGAGACTGAGGCGCGGCGCCTGCCCGCCGTGGTTGAACGCGTCGCCACCGCGCCCATCGTCACCATCGCCGACGACGGCCGCGTCGTCGAGGAGCCGACCGCGCCGGCGCTGAAAATCACCGCCCGCCCCGAGGTGGACATCCAGGTCGTCCTCACCGGCCATTACGACACCGTCTTCCCCGCCGACAGCCCGTTCCAGACGGTGACAGCCCGCCCCGACGGCGCCTTGAACGGCCCCGGCATCGCCGACATGAAGGGCGGCATCAGCGTCATGCTCGGCGCGCTTGAGGCCTTCGAGACCCATCCGGACAGGGATCGCGTGGGGTGGACTGTCCTGTTGTCGCCGGACGAGGAGATCGGCTCTCCGGCCTCGGCCCCGCTGCTGGCGAAACTTGGCGCGCGCGGCCATCTGGGCCTGACCTATGAACCCGCCCTGCCGGACGGATCTCTGGCGGGAGCGCGCAAGGGCTCGGCCAATTTTCACCTGGCCGTCCATGGCCGCGCCGCCCACGCGGGCCGCGCCTTCGAGGAGGGCAGGAACGCCGTCGCCGGCGCGGCGCTCATCGCCGCGCGCCTGCACGCCCTGAACGGCCAGCGCCAGGGCGTCACCGTCAATGTCGCCCGCATCTCCGGCGGCGCGGCCCTGAACGTCGTGGCCGACCATGCCGTGGTCCGTTTCAACTGCCGCGTCCCCGACACGCAGGCCGCCGCCTGGATCGACGCCTCGGTGCGCGAGATTGTCGCCGAACCTCCCTTCGAGGGCCTGATCACCCACCTGCACGGCGGCTTCACCCGCCCGCCCAAGCCGATGGACGCCGCCCAGACGCGCCTGGCCCAGGCCGTGGCCGAGGCTGGCGAGGCCCTGGGCCAGGCGATCCGCTTCTCCCCCTCCGGCGGGGTGTGCGAGGGCAACAATCTGCACGCCGCCGGCCTGCCCAACATCGACACCCTGGGCGTGGTCGGCGGGGCGATCCATTCCGACCAGGAGTTCGCCTGGCCCGCCAGTTTCGCCGACCGCGCCAAACTCAGCGCCCTGATCCTCGCCCGCATCGCCACCGGCGAGATCGACGCCCGCGCGCTGAAGGCGCTCAGGTTGGAGACCATGGGATAATGTCTTTGTCTCTTCCGTCATCCTCCGGCGAGCCCAAGGCGAGACCGGGGGACCCCGCCGCGGCGCCCGCAGGGCGATGTCACCGCGCGCCAAGTCGCCTCCGCTTACGCTGCGGCGCCGCCGGGTCCCCCGGTCCGCTGCGCGTCCGGAGGATGACGATCTTGCCTGGAATCACTGAATGCTCGTCGTAAGACCCGCCGGCCCGGCCGACCTCGATCACATGCTGGAACTCGCCATCCTGTCGGGCCCCGGCTTCACCAGCTTGACAGAAGACCCGGACCAGCTCTCCGATCGGCTCGACATCAGTCGCGACAGCTTCGCCGGCCTGCGTCGTCCCACAGAGTGCTGGTACACCCTGATGCTGGAGGAGACGGAGACCGGCGACGTCGATGGAGTCGGTTCGGTCAAGGCGGCGGTCGGCTTGAAGCGGCCGTTCTTCTCGCTCCGCCTCTCCAACCACACCCAATCCTCGCCCAGCGTCGGCGTACGGCTGGAGCACCAAACCCTGGCCTTGGTCAATGAATGCACCGGCTGGACCGAGGTCGGCTCGCTGTTCCTCAAGGCGGATCGGCGAAAGGGCGGAGCCGGCCGGCTGCTCAGCCAGTCGCGCTACATGCTGATCGGCGCCGAGCCCGAACTGTTCGCCGAAAACGTCCTGGCCGAACTTCGGGGCGTGTTCACCCCGGACGGCGCCTGCCCCTTCTGGGACCATGTGGCGCACAAGTTCTTCCCGATGGAGTTCGACGACGCCGACCGCATGACCGGCTCGACGGACAAGCAGTTCATCCTCGACCTGGCGCCGCGCCACCCCATCTATGTCGAACTGCTCCCTGAGGCCGCCCGCGCGGTGATCGGAAAGGTGCATCCGCAAGGGGTGCCGGCCATGGCGTTGCTGGAGTCCGAGGGTTTTCGCACCAACGGGTTGGTCGATATCTTCGATGCCGGTCCGACCGTGACCTGCCAGCGCGACAATATCCGCACCGTGCGGGACGCCCGCCCGCTGACCGTGCGTATAGAGCCGGAGGTGGAAGCCGAGCTGCCGGCCCTGATCTCCACCTCGGGCGTCGCCGACTTCCGCGCCGTGCGGCAAAAGGCGGTCATCGACGGCGACACGGTGCTGATCGCCGCCGACGCCGCCGACGTACTGAAGGTCCGGGCGGGGGATGTTGTGCGGGTGAAGACGTGAAGGACCGAGTATGACCCAACTGATCTCCACCAACCCCGCCACCGGCGAAATCGTTTGGGAAGGCCCCGAGTCCTCCCCGGCCGAGGTCGCCTCGGCCGTCTCGCGCGCCCGCGCCGCCTTCCCCGACTGGGCCGACCGTCCGCGTCAGGAGCGGATCGACGCGGTCAAACGCTATCAGGCGGCGCTCAAGGCTCGCGCGCCGGAGATCGCGACGGCCGTCAGCCGAGAGACGGGCAAGGCGCCGTGGGAGACAGCGGCGGAACTGGGTTCCATGCAGGGTAAGGTCGACATCTCCGTCCGCGCCTATGATGAGCGCACCGGCGAGCGCTCGGCGGAGACCGCTTTCGGCCGTGCGGTCCTGCGCCACCGTCCGCACGGGGTGGCGGCGGTGCTGGGGCCGTTCAACTTCCCCGGCCACCTGCCCAACGGCCACATCGTCCCGGCTCTGCTGGCCGGCGACACAGTGGTGTTCAAGCCATCGGAAGAGGCGCCGCTCACCGGCCAGCTGATGGCCGAATGCCTGGCCGAGGCTGCCATGCCCGAGGGCGTGTTCAACCTGGTCCAGGGCGGGCGTGACACGGGCGCGGCCTTGCTGGACCAGCCGATCGACGCCCTGATGTTCACCGGCTCGGGCGCGGCCGGCGCGCATTTCCGCAAGAAGTTCGCCGACGACCCTCACGTCATCCTGGCGCTGGAGCTGGGCGGCAACAATCCGCTGGTGGTGTGGGACGCGGCCGACGCCGAGGCCGTGGCTGGCATCATCGTCCAGTCCGCCTTCGTCACCACCGGCCAGCGCTGCTCCTGCGCGCGCCGCCTGATCCTGCCGCAAGGGCCTCGGGGCGACGCCATCCTCGAGGCCGTCATGGCGCTGGTCGCCCGCCTGACCTTCGCCCCGCACGACAGCGACCCCGAACCCTACGCCGGTCCCCTGATCTCGGCCCGCGCCGCCGGCCAGGCGCTGGACGCCCTGCAACGCCGCATCGACGCCGGCGCCCGCGTCCTGCTCCCCGCCGCGCGCATCGACGGCCTGTCGGACGCCTTCGTCTCGCCGGCCATCATCGACGCTACCGATGTGGAGATCGAGGACGAGGAGATTTTCGCCCCCTTCCTGACCGTAACCCGCGTCGGCGATTTCGACGCCGCGATCCAGGCCGCCAACGCCACCCGTTATGGCCTCTCGGCCGGTCTGGTCTCGGACGATCCGAAGACCTGGGAGCGCTTCATCAACCGCATCCGCGCGGGCGTGGTGAACTTCAACCGCCCGACCACCGGCGCCGCCGGCGACATGCCCTTCGGCGGCCTCGGCGCCAGCGGCAACCACCGCCCCAGCGCCTACTACGCGGCCGATTACTGCGCCTACCCGGTCGCCAGCTTTGAGGCGGATGCGATCAAGAGCATC
>CAZITK010000107.1:0-6661 GCA_964542145.1 uncultured Brevundimonas sp. | reverse complement strand
CCCCTCCCCCTTTACTGGTGGGCAAAGAAGACCAACTTCGGCGATCTGATCGGTCCCTGGCTGGTCGAGATGATGACCGGACGCCCGGCGGTCAACATCCGTCATCAGGAGGAAAAGACCCGAGTGACCGGCCTGGCGACGGTCGGGTCGCTGATCCACTCGCTGGATCGGCCGGGGCTGGACATCTGGGGCGCCGGATCGATCTGCATCCTGACCGCCGAGCACATCCGCGGCCTGGCCGACAAACAGCCGGCGGCGATCCACGCCGTGCGCGGCTGGAAGACTTTCAAGGAACTGAAGAAGCTGGGCTGGAGCGCGCCCAGGGTCTTCGGCGACCCGGCCAGCCTGCTGCCGCGCTTCTACAAGCCCGGCTCCCATGGCGAGGCCAAGGGCAAGATCGCCCTCGTGCCCCATTACATGCACAAGTCACTGTTCAAGGGGCTGACCGACCCGGCCTTCCATCAGGTCGAGGTCCAGGATCAGCCGGATTCCGTGGTCGATCAGATCGCCTCGGCGCGCTGCGTGTTGTCCACCTCGCTGCATGGCGTGATTGTGGCCCAAGCCTATGGCGTGCCCTGGGTCTGGCTGCGGATCAAGGACGCCGGCCTGATCGGCGGGGACTTCAAGTTCGAGGACTATTTCACCACCATCGACCGTGACGGGGTTCGTGTCGCCACGCTGGATGCGGGCGCGATCAGCGACCTGAATATTCGCGCCCTGGCCGAGTTCGCCTATCGTCCCAGGCCCAAGCTGGATTTCGACGATCTCCTGGCCGCCTTCCCCTATCCGTTGAAGAAAAGCTGACGGCGGCCGAAGCGGCGGCGCCGTTCAGGCCTTGTCTTGACGCCGAACTGGAGAATGCACGGGTGACCCGTTCCGTCATCATCGATTGCGATCCCGGCGTCGACGACGCCGTGGCCCTGTTCCTGGCCCTGGGCGCGCCGGAACTCGAGGTCCTCGCGATCACAACTGTCGCCGGCAATGTCGGGCTGGACCTGACGGCGCGTAACGCCCGGCTGATCCTGGAAAGCGCCGGCCGGGCCGAGACTCCCGTCCACGCCGGCTGCGACCGACCCTTGGTCCGCGCCCCGGTGGAAGCGGGCGAGTTCCATGGGGCGTCGGGTCTCGGCGATCTGGCGATCACAGAGCCGGCGACGGCCTTGGCGACCGCACACGCTGTTCTGGCGATCATCGAGCAAGTGATGGCGCGGCCCGAGGGCTCGGTCGATCTGGCCATCCTCGGCCCCATGACCAATGTGGCCCTGGCCATGCGGTTGGAGCCGCGCCTGGCCGGGCGGCTGGGCCGGGTCGCGATCATGGGCGGGGCACGCTCGGCGGGCGGCAACATCACCGCCTCGGCTGAGTACAACATCTTCGCCGATCCCCACGCGGCGTCCATCGTCCTGGGGTCGGGGGCGGAGGTCGTCCTGTTCGGCCTGGACGTGACCCACGCCATCCTGGCCACGCCCGAGCGAATCGCTACGGTGCGCGGCGTCTCGGGCGCGGCCGCGCGGGCCACGTCTGTTCTGTTGGACTTCTCGGCCAGGGTCGAACGGGCGGCGATGGGCCGCGCTGGGGCGCCGATGCACGACCCCTGTCCGATCGCTTGGTTGATCCGGCCGGAACTGTTCGAGATGAGGCCCGCGCAAGTCGCCGTGGAGACCGCCTCGACGCTGACCTTGGGCGCGACCGCCGTGGAGTTCCGCCTTGGCCAATGCCAGGTTCCCCGCGTGTCCTGGGCCACGGCCGGCGACGCCGACGGGGTGTTTGAACTACTGTCCGCGTCGCTGGAACGTCTGCCGTGAGCGCGCCGCGCCTGACGGTGGTCGGCTCGGTCAATCTCGACTTCGTGGCCACAGGGGCGAACCTGCCTGCGCCGGGCGAGACCGTCACCGGCGCGACGCTGTCCCGCCACCCCGGCGGCAAGGGCGCCAATCAGGCCCTGGCGGCGCGGCGGCTGGGGGCGGAGGTCGCCCTGATCGGGCGCGTCGGCGGCGACGCCATGGCCGAGGAAGCTCTGGCGTTGGCGCGCGCTGACGGCGTGGATATTTCGGCTTGTCGGATTGACCCCGACCAACCGACGGGCGTGGCGTTGATCGCCGTCTCGGCTGACGGCGAGAACCAGATCGTGGTCTGTCCCGGCGCCAACCTGGCCGTGACGCCGGCCGACCTTCCCTCACGCATCGACGGCGCCCTTGTCGTCCAGCTGGAGCTGCCGGTCGAGACGGTGGCCGAGGCCGCCGCTCGCGCGACCGGTCTGATCATCGCCAATCTGGCGCCGGCCCGGGCCGTTCCCGAAGCGTTGCTGTCGCGGGCCGACATCATCGTGGTCAATGAGACCGAGGCGGCCTTCTATGGCGACGCCCTGCTCCGTACGGGCGGCGACCTGGTGTTGACTTTGGGTGCGCGGGGCGCCGAACTGTGGCGGGCAGGTGAAAGGATCGTGGTTGCCGCGCCGCCCCCGGTCACGGTTATCGACACCACGGGCGCGGGGGACGCCTTCGTCGGCGCCTTGGCTGTCGCCCGGCTGGATGGGTGTGACGATCAGGACGCCCTGGCCTTCGCCTGCGCGGCCGGCGCCCTAGCCGCCAGCCGGGCGGGGGCCCAGCCCTCCCTGCCGACCGGAGCGGAGCTCGATGCTGTTCTGACGCGGATTCCGAAGCTGTAAGCGTTTACACCCTCGCCTCGCGGCATCTCGCGCGATATCAAACGCCTCCCCCTTTTAGCGTCGCCTGATTGGAGCAGCCGATGGATCACGGTCCCCGGATCGAGGATCTGATCGCCCGGATGACGGTCGAGGAGAAGGTCGGTCAGTTGGGCGTCTTCGCCGACGCCGTGCGCCCCTTCGCCCCCGATGTGAACCCCGAGGTCAATGCGCGGGGCGCCGCCGAGGTGCTGGAGCAGGTCCGCGCCGGGGGGGTGGGGGCCTTGTTCAACGGCGTCGGCGCCGCGCTGGGCCGCGAGATCCAGCGCGTGGCGGTCGAGGAGAGCCGTCTGGGCATCCCCCTGCTGTTCGCCGCCGACGTGATCCACGGCATGCGCACGGTGTTTCCGATCCCGCTGGGCGAGGCCGCCAGCTTCGAGCCCGACCTGGCCGAGCGGACGGCGCGCGCGACGGCGATCGAGGCCACGGCGGCTGGCATCCACTGGACCTTCGCGCCCATGGTCGATATCGCGCGCGATCAGCGCTGGGGCCGGGTGGCCGAGACCTCGGGCGAGGACACGACTCTCGCCTCGGCCCTGGCTGCGGCCCGAGTGCGCGGTTTTCAGGGCAGCGACCTGACCGCGCCGGACTCTCTGTTGGCCACGCCGAAACACTTCGCCGCCTATGGCGCGGTGCTGGCGGGCATGGAGTACAACAGCGTGGACGTGTCGCCGGCCAATTTGCGCGACATTCATCTACCGCCGTTCAAGGCGGCGTTTGATGCGGGCGCGATCACGGTGATGAGCGCCTTCAACGACATCGACGGCGTTCCCGCCTCGGCCAACCGCTGGCTGCTGACAGACCTGCTGCGCGGCGAGTGGAATTTCGACGGCCTGGTGGTGTCGGACTACACCGCCGACATGGAACTGATCGCCCACGGCTACGCCGAGGATGAGGCGGATGCCGCCCGCCTGGCCCTGACCGCCGGTCTGGACATGAGCATGCAGTCCGACATCTACGCCCGGGCCCTGCCCGCCCTGGTCGAGGACGGCCGCGTGCCCATGGCGGTGCTGGACGAGGCGGTTCGGCGCGTCCTGTCGGTAAAGGCGCGCATCGGCCTGTTCGACGACCCCTATCGATGCCTCGATGCCGCGCGCGAGGAGGACCGCTCCTGGGTGGCCGAGCATACGGCGCTGGCGCGCGAGGTCGCTGGGCGATCGGTCGTCATGCTGAAGAACGAGGGCGGCGTGCTGCCGCTGAGACGGGACCGGAAGATCGCCCTGATCGGTCCGTTCGCCTCGGACCGGACCAATCTCGAGGGCTGCTGGAATTTGTTCGGCGAGCGCGACCGGGCGGTGACGGTGGAGGAGGGGCTGCGCGCCGCCCTCGGCGCTGGCGGTTCGCTCACCGTGGTCGAGGGCTCGGGCTTCGAGGCGGCCATCAAAGGGGGAATCGAGGCGGCCGCCGCGGCCGCCCGCGGCGCCGACGTCGCGATCCTGGCCATTGGTGAGCCCGAAGGCTTCTCGGGCGAGGCCCAGTCGCGGGTTCAGATCGTCGTGCCCCCCGCCCAGCAGGCCCTGGTCGAGGCGGTGGCCGCGACGGGCACGCCAGTTGTGGTTCTCCTGACTTGCGGCCGAGCGATGGCGATCGAGGGCGCCGTGCGGGACGCCGCTGGGCTGCTGGTTACCTGGTTCCTCGGCTCGGAGGCCGGAAACGCGGTGGCCGACGTCCTGTTTGGCCAGACCAGCCCCTCGGGCCGCCTGCCGGTCAGCTTGCCGCACAATTCCGGCCAGCAGCCCTTTTTCTATAACCACCTGCGTACCGGACGGCCCCAGTTGCAGGGCGAGTCCTGGGCTTTCAAGGCCCGGTGGCGAGAGGTTCCGAACGAGGCGCTGTATCCGTTCGGTTTCGGCCTGACCTATTCCACAGTCGACTACGGCGCGCCGGCGCTGTCCGGCGACCGCCTTGGCTGGGACGATTCCCTGAGCGTGACCGCCACCGTGGCCAATACGGGCGAACGCGACGTCGAGGAGGTGGTGCAGCTCTATATCTGCGACCGCGTCGCCTCACGCGTCAGGCCGGTCCGCGAGTTGAAGCGGTTCGAGAAGGTCCTCGTGCCTGCCGGCGCCGTGGTCGAGGCGCGCTTCATTCTGACGCGCGCCGACCTGGCCTTCACCCGAGCGGATGGGGTCACGGAGGCCGAGCCGGGCCGGTTCGATCTGTGGGTTGCGCCAAACGCTGCGGCGGGAGAGCCCGTGAGTTTCGAACTGCTCGGGCCGTCCTAAAGTCCGATCGGGCCGAAGCACCATACCATCCAGAGGCCGATGGCGAGAAAGACGCCGAACGCCAGTCGGTCGGTGGCCGCCACACGGCGACGCACGATCAGGCGGGCCAGGATGACGCTGAACCCCGCAGCCGTCGCCCAGACCATGACGCTGGGCAGACCCTGCCAACCAACCCAGGCGCCGGCGGCGGCGAACAGGCGTGGATCGCCGCCGCCCAGGCCCTCGCGGCCTCTGAGACGACTGTAGAGCCAGGCGATCCCCGCCAGGCTGGCAAAGCCGGCGACCGCGCCGATTACCCGCGAGATTAGCAATTCGGGCGCGAGCCACGCCGTGCTCGCCAGTCCCGCCGCCAGTAACGGCAGGGTCAAACCGTCCGGCAGCCAGAAATGCTCGCCATCCACCGTCGCGATCAGGAGCAGCATCCACCCGAGCGCAGACGTGATGAGGACCGCTGGGCCGACGCCGAAGAGCGCCACGGCCCAGATCGCGGTTCCCAGGCTCGCAAGGGGCAGGCCGACCCAGCGCAGCACTCGGCGCATCTGCGTTTCGGGAGGCGGCGGCTCGTCGCCCGGCACCCAACGCGGCGCCTGATAAGACAGCCAGGCCACGAATAGTCCGGCCAGCGGCGCGGCCAGCAGCGCGGGCAGAGACCATACAGGATCGTTTGGCCAGGGCATGGTTCGGCCTTGTGGAGGGCGGCCTAGACGTCCACGGCGGCGTCGAGCGCGTTTTCCTGGATGAACTCGCGCCGCGGCTCGACCACGTCACCCATTAACTTCGCGAACAGGTCGTCGGCGTCGTCGGCGTGGTCGACCTGGACCTTCAGAAGGGTGCGGGCCTCGGCGTCCAGCGTTGTCTCCCACAGCTGCTCCGGATTCATCTCGCCCAGGCCCTTATAGCGCTGGATCGACAGGCCCTTGCGGCCGGCGTCGAGCACCGCCGCCATCAGGTCCAGCGGCCCTCGGATGGTCGTCGCCTTGTCCTTGCGCCGAAATACTGCGGGACTGTCGAACATGCCATTGAAGGCCTGGGCCCGTTCGCCCAGACGCCGCGCGTCCAGAGACCGGAGCAGCGCCTCTTCGAGCACGATCCGTTCCGATACGGCGCGTCGCGTGCGCTCGAAGACCACAGCGCCCTGTTCGCCGGGTTGACCCGACCAGGGGCCGTCGCCTTCTTCGGCATAGAGGTTCAGGTGCTCGGCGGCCTTGACCGCGTCGCCGCCCTCCTCGGCGAACAGCCCGGCCAGCGCCGACTGCTCGATGGCGAAACCCGGCGCCCGCGCCGACAGTCGCTCGGTCAGGCTCCTGAAGGCGCGCGCCTCCTTGACCACGGCCTGGAGGTCAAGGCCCGTCAGGCGTTCGCCCGACGACAGGTCCAACTCGGCCCCATCCGTGCCTTCCTCGATCAGGAAAGCGTCCATCTCCGGATCGTCCTTGAGGTAGCGGCTCTGTTTCCCTTTGGAGGCCTTGTAGAGCGGGGGCTGGGCGATGAAGACGTGGCCCTTCTCGATCAGCTCCGGCATCTGGCGGTAAAAGAAGGTGAGCAACAAGGTGCGGATATGGGCCCCGTCGACGTCGGCGTCCGTCATGATGATGATCTTGTGGTAACGTAGCTTGGAGATATCGAAGTCGTCACGACCGATGCCTGTGCCCAGCGCCAGGATCAGGGTGCCGATCAGTTCAGACGACAGCATGCGGTCGAAGCGCGCGCGCTCCACATTCAGGATCTTGCC
>CAZITK010000106.1:0-6785 GCA_964542145.1 uncultured Brevundimonas sp. | reverse complement strand
GCGCGGTTCTCGGGGCGGGTGCCCAGGCTGATGTAGGCCGTCTCCATGCCGAGGTCAGCGTGGACGCTGCGGGCCAGCTTGATGAACTCGGCCGTCTCCTCGACGATCTGGTCCTCGCGGCAGAAGATGTGGGCGTCGTCCTGGGTGAAGCCGCGCACCCGCATCAGGCCGTGCAGGGCGCCAGACGGCTCATAGCGGTGGCAGGCTCCGAACTCGGCCATGCGTAGCGGCAGCTCGCGGTATGAGCGCTGCCCCTGATCGAAGATCTGGACGTGTCCGGGACAGTTCATCGGCTTGAGAGAAAGGGTTTCGCCCTCCACCGTCTCGCAGACGAACATGTTGGGCCGGTATTTGTCCCAGTGGCCCGAGGCCTCCCAGAACTTGCGGTCCAGCACCTGGGGCGTCTTGACCTCGACGTAGCCGGCCTTGTCCAGCCGGCGACGCATGTAATCTTCGATTACCCGCCAGAGCACCCAGCCCTTGGGATGCCAGAAGACCATGCCCCGGCCCTCTTCCTGCATATGAAAGAGCTCCATCTGGCGGCCCAGCTTCCTGTGGTCGCGCTTCTCGGCTTCCTCTATCCGCTTCAAATAGGCGTCGAGGTCTTCCCTGGTCGCCCAAGCGGTGCCGTACATGCGCTGCAACTGCTCGCGCCTGGAGTCCCCGCGCCAGTAGGCCCCGGCCAGCTTGGTCAGCTTGAAGGCCTTGCCTACGTGGCGGGTGGAAGGGAAGTGCGGACCTCGGCACAGGTCGATCCAGTCGCCCTGTTTGTACAGGGTGATGGTCTCGGTCTCGGGCAGGTCGCGGATCAGCTCGGCCTTGAACTTCTCGCCCCGCTTTTCGAAGAAGTCGATCGCCTCATCCCGATCCCAGACCTCGCGCTCGAACCTCGCGTCGCGGTCGATCAGCCGGCCCATCTCCTTTTCGATGGCGGCGAAGTCGTCGGTTGAGAAGGGCTCTTCGCGGAAGAAATCGTAATAGAATCCGTCCTCGATCGCCGGGCCGATGGTCACCTGAGTGCCGGGAAACAGGTTCTGGACCGCCTCGGCGAGGATGTGGGCGCAGTCGTGACGGATGGTGTAGAGGGCCTCGGGATCGTCGCGCATGATCAGGCGGAAATCACCACCCGTCTCCAGCACACGCGATATGTCGCGCTGCTCGCCGTTCAGCTCGGCCAGGAGCGCCTTCTTGGCTAGCGACGTAGAGATGGAAGCGGCCACGTCGCGGGCCGTGGAACCTTCGGGGTATTGGCGCACGGCGCCGTCGGGAAATTTCAGTTCGATCATCGGTTCACTTCGGTGGGCGGAACGGGATCGTATCCCGATCCGCCCCAAGGGTGGCATTTGCAAAAGCGGCGGGCGGCCAGCCAGCCGCCGCGGACGGGTCCGTGCCGAATCAGGGCGTCGCGTCCGTAGTCCGAACAGGTTGGCAGGAAGCGGCACGACTGACCGAAGAACGGCGACAGGGTCAGCTTGTAGGTCCGGTGGACCAGGCGAACGCCGCGTTCATAGGCAGACATGACGGCCGGGGCGGTTGGAGGAGGGTCTCGAGGCGCTTATCCCCCATGGACGGGGACCGGGCAACCACGAGGCTCAGGCCGGCCCGGCGATGGGAATTCGACCGGTCTTTCTCTGGGCCGCGCGCACGGCGTCCAGTGTCGCCTCGACGGCGACGAGGGTCGAGGCGTGGCGGGCGGGATAGTCGGCGACCTGTTTCAAAGCGCGCAGGCCCTCGAACCGGCCGACCGGACCGTCGCCACCGAACTTGAGCATGGCGACCATTGCGTCGCGGGCCTGTTCCAGTTCGTGGATGGTCGCGCCGATCACCTGCTGTCCCAACGCTCCGGCGGCGGCCTGTCCGAGCGCGCAGGCCTTCACCTCCTGGGCGAAGCCCGCGATCCGGTCGCCGTCCAGCACCACATCGACCACCGCGCGTGAGCCGCACAGCTTGGCGACGCGCTCCCCCGTGCCGTCGGGCGAGGCCAGGCGGCCGGCGTGGGGCGCCTCGGCGGCGAGGCGCAGGATGCGGGCGCTGTAGAGGTCGTCGATCACGGCTCAGCCCTCGATCCTCAGCCTCAGCGCCTCGCCCATCTCTTCGCAGGCCCGGCGCAGCAGGCGCTTGTTCTTGTTGAAATAGCCCTCGCCGAACAGGCCGCCGAAGATCTCGCCGTTGGAGACGATGCAACTGCCGGGGGCCAATTCGTCGATCTCGATGAAGCGGGTGGAGGTGAACTGGAAACCGCGTCGTTCCGACCAGATCAGCTGGGAGTAGGGCACCCAGTCGTTGACCCCGGCCCGAACCTCGCGTTCGGGCAGGCCGTCGATCCGCTCGGTCAGGGTCAGGACCCCACCGATGGCGATGATTCCCTCGGCCCGGGGGAACGTCGGGTTCCAATCGCTCCATCCCGGCAGGTCGGCGAGGATGTCCCAGATGCGCTCGGAGGTGGCCTTGATCCCCACCCGGTTCTCGACGCGAAAGCTCATGAGGCGCTTTTCCCATGGCTTTCGACTGAGGGAAAGGTCGTCACCGCGCGGGTCGGGAGCCTTCCGGGCCGGGCTGGCTGGCAGGACCGGCGGGTGGAGCCGCGCGGGCGATGGGCGGCGCGGCGCCCAGGGCCGGTCTCACGAAGGCGAGGCCCGCCGCTGCAGCCAGCAGGACGATATTGGCCAGGAAGGGTGCAAACTCGGCCAGTTCGTAGAGCGCGACCCCGATCACCGGCGGCGCAAGAAAGCTCAGACCGGCCAGAGACATGATCAAGCCCGCGATCGCCCCCTGCTCGCGCGCCGTTACGGCCAGGGACGAACCGGCGGTGAAGCCCGGCCGGGCCAAGCCGACGCCCATGGACACCACCGCATAGCCGACCACCACGCCGTAGTAGCCGGGCCCCCAGACGCTGAGCACATTGCCAACCAGGGCCACGACCGCGCCCCAGCGCATGAGGTCGCGAGGCGTCAGACGGAGCGCCGGAATCAGGCCCCATTGTACCATCAGGGTAGCCGCCGCCCCGGCCAGGAGGGCTACTCCGATATAGGGTTGAGCGGCCGTGGCGCCCGCTCGGCCTTCGGCGGCCAGTTCGTCAATGACATGAAAGCCCAACACCGCAATGTTGATCGCCTGGGCCCCGGTGACCAACAGGCCATAGAGCAAAAAGTCGCGTACCCGCGGATCCCGCCAAAGGCCCCTGCCCGCGGCCGGCTGGCCGGCCATGGCGGTCTTTCGCACCACATCGCCCGAGGGGAGCTTTCGCCAGACGATGATCAGAACGACGAGGCCCAAAAGCGCATAGGCGTAGAGCGGTCCCGCCAGCCCCACGATCGGCAGGACGAAAAAAGGCGCCAGGGCCGGTCCGAGCACCGTGCCCAACCCCTGGGCCGAGGCCAGCATGGCGAGGGACTCGGTGCGCTTCTTTGGCCCCGTGCGATCAGCCACATAGGCCTGGCTGGCGATGGGCGCGGCAGAGCCGAACAGGCCGTATAGCGCCCGGGCCATGGCCATCAAGACGAAGGCGGTGGTCACGCCGAGCGCACCGCCCAGGCCAAGGCTGGCCGCCACGCCGAAGCCGCCCATGGAGGTGATGAAGCCGACCAGGCCGATCATCATCACCCGCTTGCGGCCCCACCGGTCGGAAAATCGCGCCCAGAGCGGCGAAGTCACGGTCCAGAGCAGGGCGGACAGCGCGAAGGCGCTGGCCACCAAAGTGTCCGACAACTGGAACTCGCGCCCGATGGCGGGGAGGACCGACTGCAGCGCCATGTTGCCGGCCGCAGCCGTCAAGCTGACGGCGAACAGCATCATGAAGGCGGGGCTGCGGGGGCTCACACAGCATCGTTAGGCTTGCGCCAGGGCGGCGCCAAGTCAGTTGGGGGCTCATGAGGCGGTCGACGCGAGCGCACGTTCGCGGCATTAGAGCGGGCATGACCGCCGGATCGCCGGCCGCCAGCTCTCGGGAGTAATTCGTGACCGACGCCGCAGACGCCTATGACACGCTGAAGATCGAACGCCACGCCGATGGTTATGCGGTGGTGACCCTGAATCGGCCAGATGCGCTGAACGCTCTCAACTCGGCGCTGTTCAGGGACCTGGCGGCCTTCCTGGACGCAGTGGAGCATGACGACGCTGTGCGCTGCCTGATCCTGACCGGGGCGGGCGACAAGGCGTTTGCGGCCGGGGCCGACATCAAGGAGATGGCCGACCAGACCTATGCCCAGATGTATACGGGCAATTTCTTCGCCCTGGGCCATGACCGGATCGCGCGCTTCAGGAAGCCGATTATCGCGGCGGTGAACGGATTCGCCCTGGGCGGCGGCTGCGAGCTGGCCATGCTGTGCGACTTCATCGTGGCGTCGGAGAAGGCGAAGTTCGGCCAGCCGGAGATCAATCTGGGCGTCGGCCCGGGCATCGGCGGGTCGCAGCGGCTGACCCGGCTGGTGGGCAAGTCAAAGGCCATGGACATGGTGTTGACCGCCCGGATGATGGACGCCGAGGAAGCTGAGCGCGCGGGCCTAGCTTCACGGGTGTTTCCGCCTGAGCAGCTGATGGACGAGGCGCGCAAGATCGCCGCCAGGATCGCCGCCCAGAGCCCATTGGCGGTCATGGCTAACAAGGAGATGGTCAATGCGGCGCTGGAAACGACCCTGACACAAGGGGTCCAGTTCGAACGCCGGCTGTTCCACAGCCTTTTCGCGTTCGAGGACCAGAAGGAGGGCATGGCCGCCTTCGTCGAGAAGCGCAAACCCGCCTTCACCGGGCGCTGATCGCAACAGGCGGAACTAGAGTTCCTGCGCGGCGCCTTCTTCATAGGCGGCGAAGGTGGCGGCGGTGATGATGTCCGAGACCGATGCGCCCAGAGGGACAATCTGGACCGATTTGTCCAGCCCGACCAACAGAGGCCCGATCACCGTGGCGCCCCCCAGCGCCTGAACAAGCCGTGTCGAGATGGCGGCGGAATGGATGGCGGGCATGACGAGCACATTGGCGTCGCGCGACAGCCGCATGAACGGATAGGCCGAGCGCTGGGCCGGGTCGAGCGCCAATTCCGGGGGCATCTCGCCTTCATATTCGAAATCGACGCCTTTCTGGTCGAGGATGCGGATGGCCTCGCGGACCTTCTCTCCTCGATCCCCGGGCGGATTGCCGAAGGTGGAATAGCTGAGGAACGCCACGCGGGGGGCGCGGCCCAGCTTCCTTACGGTGGCCGCAGCCTGGATGGCGATGTGGGCCAGTTCCTCGGCGCCCGGTAGCTCGTGGATCGAGGTGTCGGCGACGAACAGGGTGCGCCCCTTGGCCAGCAGGATCGACAGACCGATCAGGCTGTCGCCCTTGACGTCCAGGACGCGTCGGACCTCCTTCAGCACCATGTTGAAGTTGCGGGTCGTGCCCGTGACCATGGCGTCCGCGTCGCCACGTGCCAGCATGGCGGCGCCGAAATAGTTGCGGTCCTGGTTGATCATTCTCTGGACGTCGCGGCGCAGATAGCCGCGGCGCTGGAGTCGCTCGTAGAGGAAGTCAGTGTAGTCGAGGTTTTTGTCCGACACCCGGGCGTTGACGATCTCGATGCCCAGATCGTCGAAGCGCAGACCCGCCTCGGCGGCGTTCTGGCGGATCAGGTCCTCGCGCCCGACCAGGATCGGGGTGCCCAGCTCCTGCTGTTTGAAGGCCCAGGCGGCGCGGATAACCGAGGTCTCTTCGCCCTCGGCGAACACCACCCGCTTATTAGAAGCCGCGCGCACCGCCGAGGAGATATTCTGCATCAAGGCCGCCGAGGGATCGAGGCGCTGGCGCAGGCGCACACGGTAGGCGGCCATGTCCTCGATCGGGCGGCGGGCGACGCCTGTGTCCATCGCCGCCTGGGCCACGAACGGCGGCACGTACCAAATCAGACGCGGGTCGAAAGGCGTTGGGATGATGTATTCTCGCCCAAACTTGAGCTTGCGGCCCGAATAGGCGGCGGCGACCTCGTCGGGCACGTCTTCGCGGGCGAGGGCCGCCAGGGCCTCGGCGCACGCCACCTTCATCTCGTGGTTAACCTGTCGGGCGCGGACATCCAGAGCGCCCCGAAAGATGTAAGGGAAACCTAACACATTGTTGACCTGGTTAGGGTAGTCCGAGCGGCCTGTCGCGACAATGGCGTCGGAACGGACGGCCGACACCTCTTCCGGCGTTATCTCGGGATCTGGATTGGCCATGGCGAAGATGATCGGATTCGGCGCCATGGTGGCGATCATCTCCTTGGTGATCGCGCCCTTGGCGGCCAGGCCGATGACTACGTCGGCGCCGACCATGGCCTCCTCCAGGGTGCGATGCGGTGTGTCGGTGGCGTGGGCCGCCTTCCACTGGTCGACGTTGGGGCGGCCCTTGTAGACTACGCCCTCCCGGTCGAGGATGACGGTGTTCTCATGCTTGACGCCGGCCGCCTTCATCAGGCCGATGGACGACAGGCCGGCCGCGCCGGCGCCCACCAGGACGACCTTGACGTCTTCCAGGTTCTTGCCAGCGATGTGGCAGGCGTTGATCAGGCCGGCGGTCGAGATGATGGCCGTGCCGTGCTGATCGTCGTGAAAGACCGGGATGTCGAGCAGGTCCTGGAGCTGACTCTCGATCTCGAAACATTCTGGAGACTTGATGTCCTCCAGATTGACGCCGCCCCAGGTGTCGCCGATGTTCTTGACGACGGTGATGAACTCGTCTGGGTCGGTCGTCTTCACCTCGACGTCGAAGCTGTCGACGTCGGCGAAGCGCTTGAACAGCACCGCCTTGCCTTCCATCACCGGCTTGGACGCCATGGC
>CAZITK010000105.1:0-6872 GCA_964542145.1 uncultured Brevundimonas sp. | reverse complement strand
GTTGCCGAGCCAGGCGACCATCAGGCCAATGCCGGTGAAGACGATGCGGGTCGCGGCGTCGCCGTCGATCACGCCCTGCTAGCGCGCGACCGTCGCGCCCAGCGCCACCGCGATGATGCCGCCGCTCCAGGCGAGGCCGCCGATGAAACCCGTGTTCATTTGGTCGTCTCCCTGACTTCCGGCGCCTCGGTGGCCGGAGTGAATGAATCCACGAAGCCCAGCAGCGCCTCTTCGAGCACCGACAGCTTCAAGATGCATGGATGACGGATTCGCCAGCCCTTCCGGCAGGGACCAGGCCGCCTCGGCACGGGGAAGTCGAGGGCGGTGGGCGGAGCGGCGGCTGCCCTGTGTCTCGCCCAAAAGAAAACGGCCCCGGATCGCTCCGGGGCCGTCGGTCTGCTTGGTCGGCAGGTCTGGATCTTACTTGATCTGGACCTTGGCGCCGGCTTCGGTCAGCTTCTTGGCGATTTCGTCGGCGTTCTGCTTGGAGACGTTCTCGACGACGTTTTGCGGAGCGCCTTCGACCAGGTCCTTGGCTTCCTTCAGACCGAGGTCCGAACGCACGCCGCGGACTTCCTTGATGACGTTGATCTTCTTGTCGCCACCGTCCAGCAGGACGACGGTGAACTCGGTTTGCTCTTCAGCAGCCTCGGCCGCGCCGCCGGCGGCGCCGCCACCGGCCGGCATGGCCATGGCCACCGGAGCGGCGGCCGAGACGCCCCACTTTTCTTCCAGCAGCTTGGACAGTTCGGCGGCTTCGAGGACGGTCAGCGAAGACAGGTCTTCGACGATCTTGGACAGGTCAGCCATGGGATAGTTTCCTTCGGAGGATTGGATGTTTGGGGAGTGCGGAGATGAAAGGCTTTAAGCCGCGTCCTTGGTGGCATAGGCGTTGAACACCCGAGCCAGTTGGCCGGCCGGCGCTTGGACAACACCGGCGATCTTGGTCGCGGGCGCATTGATGAGGCCCAAGAGCGAGGCGCGGATCTGATCCAGCGACGGCAGTTTCGACAGGGTCGAAACACCGGCGGCGTCCAGAACCTTGTCACCCATGAAGCCGCCCTGGACGACGAACTTGTCGTTGCCCTTGGCGAAATCGGCGGTGACCTTGGCGGCCGTCACCGGGTCGGGTGCATAGGCGATGGCCACGGGGCCCTTGAACAGGCCGTGGTAGTCGCTGCCCTCTTCGGCTTCGAGCGCCTTGAGCGCCAGGCGGTTCTTGATCACCTTGAACGCGCCGCCTTCCTTGCGGAGGCGGCCGCGCAGGTCTTCCATGTCCGCAACGGTCAGACCCAGGTTGTGGGTCACGACCACGGCGCCGGCGTCGGCGAACACGCCCTTGAGCGTCTCGATCGACTCGGCCTTTTGTGCGCGGTCCATTGCGGTCTCCAGTCAGTCGTTCGCCGCCGGGGCGATTCCCGACGACGTGTGGCCCGGACACGGTCGCGTCGCCGCGAGCGGATCAGGGCCGGTCGTATTGTCCGAAGGAAGCCGATATCCCCGTCCGTCCCGGAACCGGGCCGACAGGCGGGATCGTCTGCATCCCCATCTCCCCTCGGCGACCAGGGGGCTCCCTGGCTGGTTACGGCATGGGTGACCCCCACGCCCCGAAGTTCTCGGACAGGCGTCGCCCCGGCGGACCGGAGCGAAGAAGGCGCGCTCTATACAGGTCCGGGCGAGGAAATCAAGGCGACGTCAGGGGTCCCCGCCCGATCCCTGTTTGCTCTCGCCTGGCGCTACGGCCAAATGGTCGCCGAGCACGTCCTGGCGATAGAGCATGGTCACCAGCACCAAGAGGGTCAGGGCCAGCGGCGCCGACAAGAGAACGCCCAGCGGTCCGAACAGACCCCCGAAGGCGACGATGGAGAAGACGGTCAGGATCACCGGCAACTTGGCCACGCTCTTTTGCGCCAGGGGCATGATCAGAATGCTTTCGACCTGTTGGACGATGAAATAGAGGGCGAGCGTCATCAGCGCCTCCTCCCAGCCCACCGTGGCGGCCATCAATACGGCCGGAATGGTGGCGGCGATCGGCCCCACGACGGGCACGAAGTCCAGGAGGAAGGTCAGCGCCCCCAAGGCTACCGGCGACGGTACGCCGATCAGCCACAGCCCGACACCCGACAAGACGCCCACGGTGAACATGGCCAGCAGTTGAGCGCGCAGCCAGCCCTTGAGAGCGCGGCCGCAGGTGTTCAGGACCTCGCGAATGCGCATGCGCCGATCAAGGGGAAACAGATTGACCACACCGTCACGGGACTTCTCCGGTTCCAGCGCCAGATAGACCCCGGCGACCAACACCAATAGAAGACCGGTCAGGGCCGTGGCTGTGCCCAAGGCCAGGGTCTGCGCCCAGCCCAGGGCGCGCCCGGCGTAGCCGCCCAAGGCGTCCAGGCTGTCAGTGAGTTGAAAGCCGAACGGCTGGGATTCGATTAGGGTCTCGACCTGGGCCCACCCCTGGGGGATCAGCCGGACGGCCTCCATCACCTGTTGCGACATCTGGGCCCCGAACAGCCAGCCCAGGCCGACGATCACACCCAGGATGATGCCCATGGCCCCCGCCACAGCGACCGGCGCCGGAGCGTGGGTCAGGCGCATCAGGGGATCGGCCACCGAGCGGATCAGCACCGCCACGACCACGGCGGCGAAGACCATCAGCCACAAACGTGACAGCTCAATCAGAAGCTGGGCGCCGAAATACACTCCGACCAGGGCGGCCGCTGCAAACAGGATCAGGCCCGGCGACCACGTCCCGGGAACGCCGTCGGCGTGCGCGGCCGCGCGTCGTCCAAACCAGCCCATACGAAATCCATTCCAACCAGCCCGCGGTGGCCGAAGGCGGCCGGGCCCGGAGCCTTGCGACAAGAGTATGGATGAGCGGGCCGGCGGTTCCCTTGGGGGCCCTGGTCGACGCCGTGTCAGGACGTGACTATTGCTCGCTGAGCGCCGCGAAGGCCTCGATCAGGGCGGCGAGCTCAGGTTCATCGACCCGGCTGGCAGCCTCGGCCGGGGTCAGCCAGACGCGCTCCCGCTCATGGGACTCGGGCCAGTCGGACAGTTCTTGCTCGACCGCCAGGGGATAGACATCGACGACACACAACCGGGTGCGGTCCCGCTTCAGGCGCTTGAGATAGTGAAAGGAGCCTAGGGCCTGGGCCTCGATCCGACCGCGCACCCCCGCCTCCTCCCAGGCCTCCTGAGCGGCGGCCTCGGACGGCGTCTTCTTCTTCATGGGCCAGCCCTTGGGCACAACCCAGCGGCGGGTCTCACGCGATGTGATGAGCAGCACCTCGATCCCGACCGCGCCCGGCCGCCACGGCAGGGCGGCGAACTGGCGGCGGGTGTCGCGCTTGGAACGAGAGCCGGACTTGCGTGCCATCAGGTCAAGAAAAGGCGACCGAGCAAGAAAAAGACAGCGGCCAGGGCGGCGCAGGCGGGGATGGTCACGAACCAGGCCACAACGATTCGCGAGGCCACGTTCCAGCGCACCGCAGAGGCCCGCCGCGCGGCGCCCACGCCCACGATGCAGCCAGTGATGGTGTGGGTGGTCGAGACCGGGATGCCCAGGCTCGTCGCGGCGAACAGGGTGAAGGCGCCCCCTGTTTCGGCGCAGAAGCCCTGCTGCGGGGTCAGACGGGTGATGCGCGAGCCCATGGTGTGAACGATCCGCCAGCCGCCGCACAGGGTGCCGAGCGCAATGACGATATAGCAGCTGAGCACCACCCAGAACGGCACATAGAACTCGTCGCCCAACATGCCTCGCGAATAGAGCAGCACGGCGATGATGCCCATGGTCTTCTGGGCGTCATTACCGCCGTGGCCCAGGGAATAAGCGGCCGCCGACACGAGCTGCAGACGCCGGAACAGCCAGTCGGCGAAGGGCGGATTGGCCCTGAGAAACACCCAGGACACGATCAGAACCAGCAGCAGCGCCAGGAGAAAGCCGACCATGGGAGAAAGGAAGATCGCCGCCACCGTCTTGGACACGCCCGACAGCACGATGACCGAGCCCGAGCCCGCCTTTGCCACGCCCGCGCCGATCATGCCGCCGACCAGGGCGTGGGAGCTGGAGGACGGTATGCCCATCAGCCAGGTCAGCACATTCCAGCTGATCGCTCCCATCAAGGCGCCGAAGATCACAGAGTCCGAGATGATGTCGGGCGAGATGATGCCTCTTCCGATGGTATTGGCCACCGCCACCCCGAACACGAAGAAGGCCGCGAAATTGAAGAAGGCGGCGAACGCCACCGCCACGGCCGGTGGAAGCACCCGCGTCGCCACCACGGTCGCAATCGAATTCGCCGCGTCGTGCAGCCCGTTCATGAAGTCGAACGCGTAGGCGACCGCGATCAGGAAGATCAGGATGAGAAAGGCGGCGTCCATCGCCCTAGAGGTTCTCGACCAGGATGCCGTTGATCCGGTTGGCCACGTCCTCGAACCGGTCAACCACCTTCTCCAGATGGTCATAGACCTGGGCGGCCATGATAAAGTCGAGACCGGATCCGCCGGCGGCCTTCACCTGTTCAAACAGGGCCTTCATGCCGTCGTCATAGACAGCGTCGCTCTCGCTCTCCAGCGCGGCGACCTGGGCCGTCAGATCATTCAGCCGGACGTGGTTCTTGCGCATCTGGGCCAGCAGGCTCACAGCCTCCACCGTCAGGTCGCCACAGCGGATGGCGATGGCGCCCAGGGCGCGCATCTGGGGCGAAAACTCGGCCAGTTCGAACAGGGTGATGGTCTTGGCCGTCTTCTGCATCTGGTCGATGGTGTCGTCCAGCGAGTTGGCCAGACCCCGGATGTCGGACCGGTCGAAGGGCGTGATGAAGCTGCGCCGGACGGCGAACAGCACCTCGCGCGCCACATCATCGGCCTCGTGCTCGTGCTGGATGATGCGATCGCAGGCGGAGGCCACGCCCGGCCCGCCCTCAAGCGCGTCGCCCAGGGCCGCCGCGCCCTTGACCAGGACGGCGGCGTGCGCCTGAAACAGGTCGAAAAACTTGTCTTCTCGAGGCAGCAAGGCCTGGAACCAGGAGAGCATCGCGGACTCCGCATGATCTGCGGCGTGATGTCGCGCGCCGCGTGGGGCGCCCTAGACGGGTTTCCGGCGGCCACGTCAAGACGCTCCGGACCCGGAGGTTTGTCGTCGCTCCCCTCGCAGCCTGCGACGGCTTGACGCACGGCCGGCGTCTGCAACACTGGCGCTAGGCCAAAGGGCCGAGATCGCGTGGTGGGCGCCAATGACTCTGGGGTCTCAACAGGCCAGCCTTCTTTATCAGGCAGGCGAGAAGCTGGCGCGCCTCGACCCGCAGAGCGCCCTGGCTCTGATCGATCAGGCCGAACGCCTTGGGGGGCGGACACACAATTCGATCTTGAACCGCGCCCTGGCCCAGCGGCTGATGGGAGATTTCCGCGGTGCGCTGGCGACCCTGGACGACGCCCTGGCGATCCAGCCCTATGACTTCGTGGCTCTGCTGGCGAAGGGCGCCATGCTGGAGAAGATCGGCCGACCCAAGAGCGCCGCGGAGATGTTCAGGAACGCCCTGAAGATCGCCCCGCCCCGCGAACACTGTCCGCCGGCCGTCCTTGCCCAGATGGACTACGCCGACGCCTTCGTGAGGCGGCACGCTGAGGCTCTGGGCGACGCCATGCGGCGCGCGGTGGCCGATGTCGGCGGCGAGTTGGACGAGGCGACGCGCGACCGGTTCGAGGAAGGGCTGGAGATCTACGCCGGTCTCAAGCAGGCGTCCAAGCAGGAGCCGATCCTGCTGAACTATCCACGTCTGCCGGCCATCCCCTTTTATGACCGAACGCTGTTTCCGTGGATAACGGAGCTTGAGGCTGCGACCGAGGTTATCAAGGCCGAACTAGAAAACCTTTTGGCCACCTCGTTCGACGCGTTTGCGCCCTATATTCAGTATCCCAAGGGTGCGCCGGTCAATCAGTGGGGGGAGTTGAACCACTCGCGCAAATGGACGTCGCTGTTTCTGTGGCGCGACGGCGACAAGCAGAATGAGGTCTGCGCGCGGTGTCCACGTACGACCGCCTTGCTGGAGAAACTGCCGTTGGCGCGCCAGGAGGGATTTGCCCCTACGGCAGTGTTCTCGGCCTTGCAGCCACACACCCACATCCCACCGCACACCGGCTCAGCCAATGTCCGACTGCTGACCCACCTGCCGCTGATCCTGCCCGGCCCGGCCCGTTTTCGGGTGGGCAATCGGACGCGTGAGTGGGAGATGGGCCGCGCATGGGTGTTCGACGACACGATTGAGCACGAAGCCTGGAACGACGCCGACGCCATGCGGGTCATCCTGATCTTCGACGTCTGGAACCCCTATCTGGCCGAGGGCGAGAAAGCCCTGATCACCGCCATGATGAAAGCCCAGCGCCAGTTCGTCCAGGACGAGGGCTGACCGGAAGGCACGAAAAAGGGCGGCGTCCGAAAACGCCGCCCTGATCGTTGGTGTCCTATCGCTAGCAACGCGGTCGGTCGCGTCTTCCGGACATCAGGTCGAGTCGGGTCGGGAGGTCCCAAAGGGCCGACGGGCGCGACCCAGTGTCACGCGCCCAGCGAGGCCGGATCGACCTTGAAGCCAGGGCCCATGGTCGAGGACAGGCTGATCTTCTTGACATAGGTTCCCTTGGCGCCCGAGGGCTTGGCCCTGTTCAGGGCGTCGACGATCGCCTTGACGTTGGCTTCCAGGGCGTCCTGGGTGAAGGAGGCCTTGCCGATGCCGGCGTGGACGATGCCCGCCTTCTCGACGCGGAACTCCACTGCCCCGCCCTTGGCGTCCTTGACAGCCTGGGCGACATTTGGGGTCACGGTGCCGACCTTGGGGTTGGGCATCAGGCCGCGCGGGCCCAGCACCTTGCCC
>CAZITK010000104.1:0-6899 GCA_964542145.1 uncultured Brevundimonas sp. | reverse complement strand
GCGCAGCTTGGCCATCTCCATGAAGGGGTTCATGCCCACGGCCCAGAAGAAGCTGAGGCGCGGGGCGAAGGCGTCGATCTCCATGCCGGCGGCCACCCCGGCGCGGACATATTCGACCCCGTCGGCCAGGGTGTAAGCCAGCTCCAGATCGGCCGAGGCCCCGGCCTCCTGCATGTGGTAGCCGGAGATGGAGATGGAGTTGAAGCGGGGCATCTCGGCGGCCGTATAGGCGAAGATGTCCGAGATGATCCGCATCGAGGGCGCGGGCGGATACACATAGGTGTTCCGCACCATGAACTCCTTCAGGATGTCGTTCTGGATGGTCCCGGTCAGCTGGTCGCGGGCGACGCCCTGCTCCTCGGCGGCAACGACATAGAGCGCCAGGATCGGCAGCACCGCGCCGTTCATGGTCATCGACACGCTCATCTTGTCCAGCGGGATGCCGTCGAACAGGGTGCGCATGTCGTAGATGGAATCGATGGCCACGCCCGCCATGCCGACATCACCGGCGACGCGCGGGTGGTCGGAATCGTAACCCCGGTGCGTGGCCAGGTCGAAGGCGATCGACAGGCCCTTCTGACCGGCCGCCAGGTTGCGGCGATAGAAGGCGTTGGACTCCTCGGCCGTGGAGAATCCCGCGTACTGGCGGATGGTCCACGGATTGGTGGCGTACATGGTCGGATAGGGGCCGCGCAGGTAGGGCGCGATCCCGGGAAGACCGTGGATGTGGTCGAGGCCCGCGAGCTTATCGGGGCCGTAGGCGGGGTCGACGGTCAGGCCCTCGGGGGTCAGCCAGGGTTTGGCCTCGGCCGGGGTCTCGGCGGACTGGGCGAGGGCGCCGTCGAAGGGGACCCTGGAAAAGTCGGGCAGACTCATCAGCCGGCCTCCTGGTCGAGCCGGATCGCCGTGAGCGGCCGGCAACGGCCGTCGTCTCCGGCCTGGCGGATGTCGGGCGGCGGGGCGGCATGATCGGGGCGAGGATCAACGACGGTCGCCGCCTCGTCCCGGGGGTGCAGGGTGACGCCGACGATCGGCCGGTCGCCAGAGCGGATTTCGGCCAGCAGGGCGTCGCGGGCCGTCGCCACGCGGTCCTGAAGCGCCGCAGCCTGCAGCGAGGCGATCAGGCCGCCTTCGGACTCGATGCGCTGAAACTCCGCCCAGGCGGCGCGGGACAGCTGGTCGGTGAGGCTCTCGATGGCCCAGGCCCCGCCCGCGGGATCGGCGACGCGGCCCAGATGCGCCTCGTCCATAAGCACGAACTGCTGGGTCAATGATTGACGGCGCGACAGGGGGTTGGCGCCGCCCAGCGGCCGGGTGAAGGGATCGAGCGTCAGGCCGGTGCAGCCGCCGGCCGCCGCCGCGAAGCCGGCCGCCGTCTGGCGCAGCAGGTTGGTGTAGACGCCGCGCGACGCCAGCATGCGCCGCGAGCCCAGCACCTCGATGCGGGCGGCCGGGGCGGGATCGATCGCCGCCGCCGCCATCAGTCGCGCCCAGCACACACGGGCGGCGCGCATCACGGCGATCCCTTCAAGGAAGCGCTGGTCGAGCGACAGGCCGAGCGCGAGGCGCGGCGCGGTCTCGGCGGGCGACAGGCCGGCGTCGCCGAGCGCGCGCAGCGCCGCCACGGCCGAGGCAAGGACCACGCCCAGCATCTGGACGTCCGAGCCGCCGGCCTCGTGCACGAACCGGCCCGAGGCCAGGAACAGCGACGCTTTCGGATAGGCCCCGGCGTGGCGCGCGGCGCACTGGGCGGCGGCGTTCAGATGGGCGGCGGCGGCGCCCGGCGTCTCGCCGGAGACGGCGAAGGCCGAGAGCGGGTCGAGGTCGAAGGCCAAGGGCGCGTTCGGCGCACCCTTGGCCGCCACCGCCAGCCAGTTGGCCGCCTGGGGACCGATCAGACCGGCGTCGAGCGCCACCGGCGCGGCGTCGAGCAGCACGCCGTCCAGCAGTTGGTCGAGATCGTCCTGGCCGCCCACGGCGACGCCGTCGCGGCCGGCGGGGTCGAGGCGCAGCAGAAGGGAATGGGCGCCCTGGGCCAGGGCGTCCAGCGCCAGGCGGTTGGCCTGGGCCGGAACCGGGTGATCGATCACCGCCCGGACGTCCCAGGGACGCGCCGCGTCCGCGGCGGGCGCGACGCGCACCTCGGCCGGCGGAGCGGCGTCGTCGGCGCGGTAGAGCGGCCGGATTTCCACCCCCTCGGCCGTGCGGCGGGTCAGGCTGTCGAGGGGTCGGTCCTTCAACCCCTTTTGCGCCAGCTGGATCCAGGCGTCGAGCTCGGGCGCGGGAAAGCCCGAGGCCAGGTCGGTCGGGGCGGGCGAGGGGATGTCGGCGGCGGCGGTCACGGGGGCGGTGATGCGGCGGCGGCGGGCGGGCGTCAAGCGCGCCCCGGTCGGCTGATCCCCCATCCTCGAGGCTGGAAACCCCCTGTTGCGGTCGGTTCCGGGAGATCAGCGACACGATCCGCGACGCCCTGGCCGGGCGCGCCATGCTCGCCGCCGCAATCGACACGGAGACGGCCATGAGCCTGGACCACACCGCCCGCCTGGGGCTGCCCTATCTGGCCGCCGGCCAGATGCAGAAGCACGTCACCCTGAACGACGCCCTGACCCGGCTGGACGCCCTGGTGCACTGCGCCGTGGCCAGCCGGACCCAGGTCGCGCCTCCCGCGGATCCGCCGGATGGCGTGATGCATATCGTGGCGGCGGACGCCTCGCCCGGAGACTGGAACGGCGCGGGACCCGACGCCCTGGTCCGGCCCGAGAGCGGCCAGTGGCTCGCCGTGGATCGCGCGCCCGGCCTGACGGCGTGGGTGATGGACCAGGCCGCGCTGGTGGTCTGGGACGGCCAGATGTGGCGCGCGATCGGGGGCGACGCGCCGCAGAGCCTGCCGCGTCTGGGGATCAACACGACGCCCGACGAAGTCAACCGGTTCGCGGCGCGACTGAACACGGCCTTGTGGACCGCCCTCGCCGAGGCCGAGGGCGGCAGCGGCGATCTGCGCTATGTGATGAACAAGGAGGGCCCGAGCCGGGTCCTCTCCCTGCTGATGCAGAGCGCCTGGTCGGGCCGGGCCGAGCTGGGGCTGATCGGCGATGACGACCTGACCCTGAAGGTCAGTGCGGACGGCGACGCCTGGCGAGAAGCGCTGCGGGTGGACCGGGCGACGGGCCGCGTCAGCTTCACCGGCGGAGCGCTGCGCGGCGCCGTCACGGTCATGACCGAAAGCGGCCTCTACGCGCCGCCGACCTGGGCCCGGCGCGTGCGGGTGATCCTGACCGCCGGCGGAGGCGGGGGCGGCGGCGGCGCCTCGGGTCCGGGCTCCACGTCCCGCTTCGGTGGCGGCGGCGGCGGGGCCGGCGGGCGCAGCGACGGCGAATGGGCGGCCGCCGACCTCGCGGGCGGCCTGGTGGTGACCATCGGCCAGGGCGGAACCGGCGGGGACGGCGCGGGCGGCGTGGGCTCCGGCGTGGCCGGCGCCGCGGGCGGGCTCAGCGAGATCGCCACCCCGGTCGGCAGTCTGCTCCGCGCCACGGGCGGCGCGGGCGGCGGCGGCGGCTCGACCAGCAACGGCGCTGCGGGCGCCGGCGGCCTCGGCGCGGTTAGGTCCAACCCCGGCGGGGCGGCGACCCTCGTCACGAACGGCGGCGGCGGGGTCTATGCGACCTGCCCGGATCGGGCGGCCGGCGGGGCGGCCGGAGGAAGTCTGGCGTCCGAGACCACGGCCCGGGCGGGAGGGCCGGGCGGCATCGGCTTCTTCATGGGCGGGCTGGGATCGCAGGCCGCGGCCGGGACGGCCGGAGCGGTCGAGGCGGCGGGAGGCGACGGCGGCTCCGCGCCGCTGGGCGAGGCGGTTCTGGGCGGCGGCGGCGGCGGGGGCGGCGGCGCTTCGGTCTCGGGGTCCGGGGCGTCGGGCGGAGCGGGCGGCGCGCCAGGCGGCGGCGGCGGGGGAGGCGGCGCCGGACCGGACGCCGGCGGCGGCGGCGGCAGGGGCGGCGATGGCCGCGCCGTGATCGTGGCCCTGGGATGAGCGCGGCCATGACCCCGATCAGACATTGCGAGCCGTGCCCGGTGCTGGACGCCGAGCTGTGGGACGAGCCGGCCGACCTGGGCGCGCTCGATTGGCTGGAGGCCCTGGGCGACGACCGCCCTCGGCCGGACCGCCAAGACGATGGAGGCGGCCATGACGAGACCTGACCCGGCGAGCCCGAACCCCGGCCTCCGGGGCCTGCCGGAGGCCCAGTGGCTGTGGCGCCGGCTGATCGTCTGGGCGGCCAGCGCGGGGCTTTATGGGCTGCTGGCCTGGGTCGTGGCGCGCGCTCCGGCGGCGTCCATGGCCATGATCGCCATGGGACTGATGAAGCTGCTCGGCCTGGTGCTGGTGCTCTATCTGGTGGCGCCCTCGGCCCAGCAGCTGGTCGAGCTGGTCGCCGCCGCGCGGCTGAGATTGCGGGAGGGCGGACGATGAGCTTTCGTCTCTCCCGCCGCTCGCGCGCCCGGATGCAGGGGGTGCACCCCGACCTGGTGGCGGTGGTCGAGGAGGCGATCGGCCTGAGCGAGGTCGATTTCATGGTGACCGAGGGCCTGCGCACCCCGGAACGGCAGCGCCGTCTGGTCCGGGCCGGGGCCAGCCGCACCCTCAACTCGCGCCATCTGACCGGCCACGCGGTCGATGTGGCGGCCCTGGTCGAGGGCCAGGTGCGGTGGGACTGGCCGCTGTATCCGCGCATCGCCGAGGCGTTCAAGCAGGCGGCCACGGCGCGCGGCGTGGCCCTGATCTGGGGCGGGGACTGGCCGCGGCTCAGGGATGGTCCGCACTATGAGCTGGATCGGAGGACTTATCCGTGAGCGGCGCCGCCTGGCGCTGGGCGGGCCGCGCCCTGGTCCTGATGCTGATCGCGCTCCTGGTGCTGGCCACGGCGCGGGGCCTGGGGGTGCGCTGGGATCCGCTGGGCTGGGAGGCGCGGCGCGCCGCCGCGCGCGAACGGATGCTGGCGGACGCCCGCGCCGACGCCCGCGGCCGCGCGCTGGAGGCCGGGGGCGAGCGCGCCCAGACCCGGCGTCGCCTGGCCGTTCAGGCGCGCGCCGACGCGGCCAGGGCGGCCGCCGACCGAACCCTCGATGACATTGGAGACGCTCATGACACGCCCCTGGATCCTGATCGTCTTGAGCGCCTGCGCGCTCTGGACCGCGAGCTGTGCGACCTCGCCCCCGAGCTCGCGGGCTGCGCCGCCGCGCCTTGAACTGCCGGTCGAGGCGGCGCGGCCCTGCGCGCTGCCGCGCCTGGGGGCCGAGGCCGACGCCCTGGACCTGGAGCGGCTCTACGCCCTGCGCGGCGCGGCCCTGGTCGCCTGCGACGGCGCCCGGCGGCTGGCCGTGGAGACGCTCATCGCGGAGCGGGCCCTTATCGATGTGTGGCGGGCGGGCGCGGAGTAGGGCCAATCGACATTCAGCCGATAGCGCGGATAAAGGGTGGAATAGGAGGCTTTCCCCCTCAATCGCCGTCATGCTCGGGCTCGACCCACGGCTATCCGATTTAATTTGGCGAAGTCGCCTACAAGGGTTCGCGAACCCACAATTTTCATCCATCCGGCGGGGTCGCACACAAACCCATCGTCACCCCCGGACGTGTTCCGGGGGGTCCATACGCACAGGCGGAAACGACGGGGCTCAGGCTTCAGATCCCGAGTTCATGGACCCCCGGGACAAGCCCGGGGGGTGACGGATCGGGGGAAAGCGACACGAACCGGACAGCCGTGGGCTTGACCGAGGGCCCAGGCGCTCTGCCTGTGATAGCGCGCGTGCTGGAGGCTCGGATCAGGTCCGAGCAGGACCGCGTTTCGAACGCCCACCCGGCAGCTTCTGCCGACGGCCCGGCAAGTTCTGCCCGGCGCCGGTCGCCGGGGCGCGGGATTTGCCCGCCGCAACACGGTTATCAAGACATTAATTCAGTAAAAACAGTGGGATAAGGAGTCCCGTCCTTGGCCCCCGTCTTGCTTTACCCGGTTCGAGCAAAATGCTCCCGGCAGCCAAAACGGCGTCGGACATGTCGAAGACAAAAAGGACAGCCAAAATGGCTAACAGCATCAACACGAACGTCGGCGCCCTGGTGGCGCTGCAGAACCTGAACGCGACCAGCCGCGAGCTGAATGTCGTGCAAGGCCGCGTGAATACGGGCCTGAAGATCGCGAACGCCAAGGACAACGGCGCGATCTGGTCGATCGCCCAGACCCAGAAAGCCGAGATGGGCGCCCTGGATTCGGTCAAGAACTCGATCCAGCGCGGCCAATCCATCGTCGACGTCGCCATGGCGGCGGGCGACACGGTGATGAGCGCCCTGACCGAGCTGAAAAGCCTGGCCGTCGCGATCGCCGACGCCGGGACCGCTAGTGATGCGGAAGCCGAACCGCCGGTCGTGAACGCCACCCGCGACGCACTGGAGGCTGATTTCAAAGCCATTGTCGAAGAGATCCACTCGGCTCTGGGCGGAGCCAACTTCGACGGAGTCAATCTGTTCGACGCGACGGGAGATGACGCCGCAGTCCAGGTGACCACCAACACGTCGGGCGACAAATTCACCTTGAAAGCGGCCGAGGGGGCCGCTGAGGCCGACTCGCTGGGATTCGGTGGAACGATTGCTGATGGCGTCTGGACCGCCGGTGATGACGTGGATCTGCTGGATGAGGTCAACAGTGCCATCACCGCCTTCACCAGCACCCTGGCCGACCTGGGCACCAAGTCCAAGTCGCTGGACCGCCAGCTGACCTTCACCGGCAAGATGCAGGACGCGCTGGAGACCGGCATCGGCAACCTGGTCGACGCCGACCTGGCCAAGGAAAGCGCTCGCCTGACGGCTCTGCAGACCAAGCAGCAGCTGGGCGTGCAGGCGCTGTCGATCGCCA
>CAZITK010000103.1:0-6910 GCA_964542145.1 uncultured Brevundimonas sp. | reverse complement strand
ATGGTGGATGCGACAGGGATTGAACCTGTGACCCCCTCGGTGTGAACGAGGTGCTCTCCCGCTGAGCTACGCATCCATCCAGAAACGGCCGCCGAAAAGGGGGCGTGCCGTCGGGAGGCGCGGACATAGCCTGACCCGCCCGGACGCGCAAGACGGTCAGACAGCCAGGGCCTCAAGCACCGCGCGGGTTGCCGTGGGGATGGGGATCGGCCGACGTGATTGGCGGTCCACATAGACGTGAACGAAGTGGCCGAGGGCGGCGGGTTGGTCGCGTCCTGCGCTGAACAGGGCGATCTCATAATGGACGCTGGAGGTTCCTAATCGGGTCACGCGTATCCCCGCCTCGACGGTTTCCGGAAAGGACAGCGGCGCCAGGAAGCGGCATCCGGTCTCGACCACCAGGCCGATCGCGGGGCTGGTCTGCGGGTCGAGCGCGCCGGCCTCGATCAAGTGAGCGTTCACCGCCGTGTCGAAGAAGCTGTAGTAGGTGACGTTGTTCACATGGCCGTAGACGTCGTTGTCCATCCAGCGAGTCGGGATGGGGCGGACGACGGGGAAGTCGACGCGGCGAGGCAGGTCGTCGTTCACAAAACCTCGGCATACAGGGCGCGGGCGTCGGCGAGGGTCACCTCGCGCGGGTTGTTGACCAGCAGCCGTTGGACCTTGAGCGCGTCCGTGGCCATGCGGTCCAGATCGGCCTGGGCGACCCCGACCTCGGACAGACGCTGGGCCATCGGCATGTCGGCGATGAGGGCGGCCATTCGGTCGATGAAGGCGGCGGCTGTCGCGGGCCCGCCCAGGGCGGCGGACAGTTCGGCGTACGGATCGGCGCAGACCGGGGCGTTGAAGCGCATGACGGGCGTCAGCATCAGGCTGGTGGTCAGGCCATGCGGCTGATGGAACAGGCCGCCGATCGGATAGGCCAGGGCGTGGACAGCGGCGACGGGAGCATTGGCGAAAGCCATGCCGGCCAGCATCGATCCCTGCAGCATGGCGCGACGGGCCTCGAGGTCACGACCATCGGCGATCACGGGTCGAACGGCGCGGTCCAGCAGCTTCAGCGCCGCGATCGCCAGTCCGTCCGACACTGGGTTCTTCAGTCGCCGGGAGGTGAAGGCTTCGATGGCGTGGATCATGGCGTCCACCCCCGTCATGGCCGTGATCGCCGCCGGCAGGCCCAAGGTCAGGGTCGCGTCCAGCACCGCGATGTCGGGCAGCAGCAGCGGGGAGGACACCCCCGCCTTCTGGTGATCCGGCGTGGTCAGGATGGCGACCGGCGTCACCTCCGACCCCGTGCCGGCGGTGGTCGGAACCTGGATCAGCGGGACGCGGGGCCCCTGGGCCAAACCGACCCCGTAAATCGAAGCTAGCGGCTGATCCCGCCCCAACAGCAGGGCGACCAGCTTGGCCACGTCCAGCGACGAACCGCCGCCCAGGCCGATCACGCCATCCACGCCCGCGGCTCGGGCGGCCTCGACGGCGATCAGCACATCCGTCTCCGGCGGATCCGGCCGCACCGCATCGTGGATGACCGGCGCGAGGCCGTCGCTCGTCAAAGCCTCGACCACCGGCGCGACCAGCCCGGCCGCGACCAGCCCCGCGTCTGTCACCACCAGCGGTCGGCGCCCACCAAACCGCGCCAGCATACTCGCGAGGCGCAGGGCTGCCCCGTCCTCGCAGACGATCTGGGGCGCCGTGACGAAATCGAAGCCGTTCATGGCGCCATAAGGCGGGATCGAGCGGCGCCCGGCAAGATCACGCAGGGGAAGCGGGAGGCGCCCTGTCTCGCCTAACGACGATCTTATCTCTCGGCCAAACCTCTAGCTCAAAGCGTGCCGGTTCGGCCCAGCCGAGTGGGTGTGGCGCAGCCTCAGCTATGGGCGACCGCAACCATGCGCCGACGCATCGACTGAAGGGCAACCGCCACTCAGGCTTGGCGTTACCGCAGCAGCAACAGGGGGGATGGCGATGCGGCGTGTTCTGGCGGGACTGATGATCCTGACCCTGGCGGCCTGCGAGCGCGAGGCCGTGGCGCCGCCGCCGCCGTCAGAGCCGAGGCCCGGTCCGACCCCGACCGGCGGCGCGCCGGTCCGCTATCAATGCGAAGGCGGCCAGACGGTCACGGCCCGCTATCCCGACTCGAACACCGTCGTTGTGACCTGGGAGGGGCGCGACGCCACCCTGACCATCGCCCAATCGGCTTCGGGCGCCCGCTATGTCGGTGAAGGCCTGGAGTGGTGGACGGCGTCGCGCGGGGGTGAGGAGACTGGCATGCTGAGCCGGGGCGGCGGGGCCCAGCCGGCGACGGAGCTCATCATGCGGTGTTCGCGCCCGGCCGAGGCCCCGGTCGAGCCCGCGACCATGACTCTTCCGGCCGGATCGGCGGCGGCCTGCACGGCCTCGAACCTGCGGCTGACGCGCGCGAGCGGCGACGCCGGCGCGGGCAACCGAGTTCTGGTGCTGGGGCTGAGGAACGCCGGACCGGCCCCCTGCGCCGTGATCGGCTATCCCGCCGTGCGGCTGCTGGATGCTGAGGGAGAGGCGATCACGACCGTCCGATCCGAGAACACGCCCTCGAACTACTTCCGCGCCGAGGACCAGCCGGCGGTGGTCACTCTGGCCCCGTCCGGCGACGGATCGGAAGCCTATTTTGACATCGCCTGGACGGCCGTGCCGGCGGAATACCTCGGCGAAACCGAGTGTCCCGAGGCGGCGCGGGTCGAGGTGCGTCTGCCGGGCGACGACAAGGCCCTGACCCTCGCCAATTCGATCACCCCCTGCGGGCGCCGTATCCGCGTATCGCCCTTCCGGGCGGACGCCGAGCCCGCTCCCCAGACGGCAGCGCCGCCGACGCGCGTCACGCCCGCCGCTTGAGAGTCACATAGATCGCGCCCTCACCGCCGTGGCGACGATGGGCGGGGGCGAAGCCGGAAACCACTCCTCGCAGGGCGTGGCCGGACAGCCATTCATGGACAGAGGCTCGGATAACCCCTCCGCCGCGCCGCCCTTGGCCGGTGATGACCAGCACCGCTCCGTGGCCCCGGGCCTGGGCGCCGAGAAGAAAGGCGGTCAACGCGTCCTGAGCCTGGAAACGGCCGTGACCGTGCAGATCGATGCGGGCGTCGATGGGATCGCGCTCTCGCGCCAGGCGGCGCTGGCGGCGCGGCTCGAGCTCCTCGGGCGCCACCTGCGGCCTGGCGGCGAGGGCCGAGCGCGGCGTGTAGGACGCCGCTGCCGGACGCGGCCGGGGGGGCGAGGCGCGCGATGACGAGGCGGTGGCGGCGGCCTCGGCTTCGAGCGGGGGTGCGGGCCGGTTGCGCTGGTCAAGCGTGGCGGCCACACGGTTCCAGATGCGGCGATCATCTGACGTCAGACGGCGCGCCACGGCTCAGGCCTCGTCGGGGAAGGTGAGGGGGCCAGGCTCCCAGGCGGCTAAATCGCCGGGCTGGCAGTTCAACTCGCGGCACAGTGCGTCCAGCGTTGACAGGCGGATGGCGCGGGCCCCGCCGCTCTTGAGGATGGTCAGATTGGCCTCTGTCACGCCCACACGATCAGCCAGCTCGGCCAGAGACATGCGGCGGTCATGGAGCAATCGGTCCAGCTGGATGCGGATGGCCATCAGATAGTCAGCTCGCTCTCTCGGCGCAGGCGTGCGCCCTCGCGGAAGACCTCGGCGAGGACGAAGACGATCAGCACCGCGAACAGCGGGGTCATCAGATCGCCCAGGCCTGGCGCCTCCATATAGCCCAGCGCTGAACGGCTGACGAAGGACTGGGCCGCGAAGACCGCGATGGTCACGATGGCGAGGGTCAGGCCGATCCGGCGCAGGCGACTGACGTTTCGGGGGTGAAAGGGGTCGCCCTGGGTCAGGGTGCGGAACATCTGGCGCAGGTTGCGCAGGATCAAGATGAAGGCGCCAAAGTAGGCGATGAAGGCGCCGAGGCCGAACACGACGATCGACCGCACAAGAGGCAGTTGCCGGTCGCCGTCGGTCACGGTGAGCCCTTCCAGGGGCACGAACCAGGCGGCGATGAACGCCACGGCCAGCACGCCGGCCATCAGCCATAATAGGACATAGGCGACGTCGAGAATGATCTTAAGTAGGCTGGAGACCGAGCCCGGGCCAAGCGCGCGCGGGGTCGGGATATAAGCCGGTCTCAGGCGAGGCGACTGAAAGGCACGGCCCGGAACGCGTTGACGGATTCGCGTCTGTCCCGGCTGGTCGGTCATGATTTCAAGGTCGAAGGGCCTGAGGGGCCGCGCGCCAGGCAGGATGTCGACGCGCGGACCTCCTTTTCGCGCCCTTCATGGTCGCCGTCAAAGCCGACGCGATCAGAAGGATTGAACCAGGGCGGCAATCAGGCCGACCGGCAGGCCCGCCAGCAGGACAGCGTTCATGATCGTGTTGCCGATACGGTCCATCCACAGAGAGGCATTCATGGTTTGCATCGTTTTGCTCCATCTTTATCTTGGGCGCCGATCCAGACCACCCGGATCGGTCGGTTTATTTGTCGCTTTCTGTTGAAGATCGAAAGTTACCCTTCCGAAGAACGCTGCGACCGCGTTCTTGAGATCATGTGTATGGCCGCACCATGCTAACCTCAAGTTACATTGGGTTTATTGGGATTAAGCTTCCGCAATGCATTACGGCGCTGTAAGAAGGCAGCCATGAGCCTGAACCTCCCTTATGGAACACGGCTGGTCGCCGCCACCCACAATCCCGGCAAGGCCCGCGAGATCGCGGCGCTGTTGGACGGTCGGTTCGACATCGTCTCGGCGGGCGAACTGGACCTGCCGGAGCCCGACGAGACCGAGCAAACCTTCATGGGCAACGCCTTGCTAAAGGCTCGCGCGGCGGCGGATCGCTCCGGCCTGATCGCCATCGCCGACGATTCCGGCCTGTCGGTCGCGGCGCTGGACGGCGCGCCGGGTATCTTCTCCGCCCGGTGGGCCGGGCCGGACAAGGACTTCGGTCATGCCATGGCCAAGGTGGAGGAGCGCCTGGAGGAAGCGGGGTCGGCGGACCGCGCCGCCTGGTTCACATCGGCCCTGGCGATGGCCTGGCCTGACGGGCCGTGCGTGGTGGTCGAGGGTCGGGTGGACGGAAGCCTGGTGTTTCCGCCGCGCGGCGATCGGGGCTTTGGCTATGATGCCATCTTCTTGCCCGAAGGGGGGGGGCTGACCTTCGGGGAGATGGACCCGGCTACCAAGGACGCGGACAGCCACCGGGCCCGCGCTTTCGCCAAACTGAAGGCGGCTTTGTTTGAGTGATTTGCCGGAGGACCGCCCGCAGAGCGTTGGCCTCTATGTTCACTGGCCCTATTGCGCGCGCATCTGTCCCTATTGCGATTTCAACGTAGTGCGAGCGCGGGGGCGGGAGGCGGAGGGCGAGGCGCTGGGCCAGGCGATCCTGGCGGATCTGGAGGCTCAGGCTGCCCTGATCGGGACGCGGCCGTTGAGTTCGGTTTTTCTGGGAGGGGGGACGCCCAGCCTGATGCCGCCGGCGCTCGTGGCCAGCATCGTGGAGCGGGCGGCGGCGCTGTTTCCAACGGACAGCGAGGTGGAAGTGACGCTGGAGGCCAATCCCACCGACGCCGAGACCGCGCGCTACACCGCCTTCGCAGAAGCGGGGGTCAATCGCCTGTCGCTGGGTTTGCAGTCGCTCGACGATGTCGCGTTACGTCTTCTGGGCCGTGGTCATTCGGCCGAAGAGGGCATACGAGCCGTGCGGGCCGGCCAGGCGGTGTTCGGCCGGGTCTCGGTCGATCTGATCTACGCACGACCGGCCCAGGCGCCGGAGGCCTGGGCCGACGAACTGAGACGGGCCATCGATCTGGGGCCCGAGCATGTGTCGCCCTATCAGCTGACGATCGAGCCCGGGACGGCGTTCGGGCGGGCAGCCGCGCGCGGGCGCCTGATCACGCCCGACGAAGACGCGTCGGCCGACCTCTATGAGACGACCGAGGCGGTGCTGGAGGGCGCGGGATTCGGCGCCTATGAGGTGTCCAATCACGCACGGGGCGCGGCGGCCCGATCGAGCCATAACCTGCATGTCTGGCGCGGCGGTGATTATATCGGCGTGGGGCCCGGCGCGCATGGGCGCCTGACCCTGGGCGGGGCTCGAACGACGACGGTCTCCCATCGCGCAATCGCACCCTATATCGACGGTGTCGCGGCCGGGCGCCCCTGGAGCGAGCATCAGGCGATGGATGGGCGGGAGGCAGCCGAAGAGCGCTTTCTGCTGGGACTTCGGACCGAAGAGGGAGCGCCGTTGTCGCTGCTGGGGCCCCTTGGGCTTGACGCGGACGAGGCGCGGGTCTTGAGTCTGGTCGAGGACGGATTTTTGCGCCTGACCGCCGACCGCATGGTGGCGACGGCGCGGGGGCGGCCGGTGCTGGACGGGGTGCTTCGGGCGCTGCTGGTCTAGCCGGGAAGACCGCGGCATGCACTTCACCCGCGCGCGAAAACCGCCTAATCCACAAGCCATGACCCAAGCCTTTCATGACCGCGTGCGCGCCGAATTGGCCGAGATCGACAGCCAGGGCCTGACCAAGCCGGAGCGGGTGATCGCCTCGCGCCAGGGACCGGAGATCGAGGTCGCCGGAAAGCGGGTGCTGAACTTCTGCGCCAACAACTATCTGGGCCTCGCCAGCGACGACCGCGTAATGCAGGCGGGGCTGGCGGCCCAGCAGCGTTGGGGCGCGGGTACTGCCTCGGTGCGATTTATCTGCGGCACCTTGGAGATTCACAAGGAGCTTGAGGCGGCCACCGCCCAGTATCTCGGTTTCGAGGACTGCATCCTGTTCGCCGCCGCCTTCGACGCCAACGGCGGACTGTTCGAGCCGCTGCTGGGGGCCGAGGACGCCATTGTCTCGGACAGCCTGAACCACGCCTCGATCATCGACGGGGT
>CAZITK010000102.1:0-6939 GCA_964542145.1 uncultured Brevundimonas sp. | reverse complement strand
GAAGAACGCCAGCTTGTGGTCTTCCGCATATCGGCGTTTCAGTGCGCGAAGTTGGACGGCCTTGGCGCCGGCGGCCTGAACCTTGGAATTGCTCCGCCAGGCCAGGGCGATCAACAGGATGGCGTCGTCATGAACGATGCTCTGTGGGCCGAAGGTCGCGGTCACCCTCGCCTTGAATTCGAGGTCTCCGCGCGTACGCACCGGCGCGAATGCGCCCAGGCGGTCGAAGACTGCGCGTCGATAGAGGCTGGTTACGGGACCGTCGCCGATGAATCGGAAGTCGTTTTCAAGCACAAGGTCACCGTGCCGGTCCATGCGAACGTGCCGAGCGAAGGTCGCCATGGCTTCAGGCGCGGCGATGAGGCGGTCTACCTGCCGCGCAATCTTGTCGGGATGCGCCCAGTCGTCCGCGTCCTGGAACGCGATGAACTCGCCTCTGGCCTCGGCCAGCCCCGCGTTGCGCGCCACATAGGGTCCGACGTTGGCTGTCAGGCGGACAACCCGCACCCGAGGATCCTGGATTTCGAGGACAAGTGGCGGGTCGCTAGCGTCGTCCACCACGATGAGCTCGATGTCCTGATAGGACTGGGAAAGGACCGATCCGAGGGCATAACCAATCGTCTCCCCGGCCGAGTGCGCCGTCATGATCACCGAAACCAGGGGGCCGCTGCGGGGCGCGGCTGAGGCGCTGGCGGTGAAGCCCGCCAGGTGGATCGGATGCTCGGACACCGCGTGATCTATGATCAGTGCACCCTCACTGGACAGGGCAGAATTGAGCGCGAAGAGCAGATGGCCGGGTTGGCCGTCGCGCTGGGTGCGGGCCTGGGCTCGCCAGAGCCGCCTTTCGTCCGCCGCCGCGATAAATTCGAGGTCGAGCAATTCAATGGGGAGCGGCTGTTTCGCATGCAGAAGCATCGCCGCGGCCAGCTGCCGCGTCGAGGCGCCGGCCTGGACCAGAATGACCTGCCAGCGGCTAGCATCTAGGCACAGACGATCCGTTTCGATGGCCGCTAATGCGAGGAGCCTCTGGAGTCGCAGCGCGTGCCGACGTCCCTGGCGGAACACCAGCAGAAGGTGGTCCTCGGTCCATGCCGCGCCCGTCGCCAAGCCGATTGCGGCCATCACGCCATGCGCCACAAGCTCCTCGCCGCGGTCGGCAAGCGGCGCTGCAAGGGCGAGCGACTCGTCGACCTTGCCCCGCCAGAGCTTGACGCGCGCAAGGAGCAGCTGAATCTCAGTATCTTTCCCGTCAAGCCTAAGAAGGGCGTCGCCGAGGCGATCCGCAGCGCCGTCGAGGCCCAATTCATACATCTGGACAAACAGAGCCTTGGCGCGATCCAGATCCACGGTATCGATAGCGAGGAACCGCGCGATGGACACCGCGAGCACGTCGTCGCCATAGCCCGTGGCGTTCAGCGCGCCATGCGCTTGTCCCAGAAAAGTTTCGTCGGCGATGGCGCGGGCGCGGTTCAGTGTCCCCTTCTCAATTCTCAGGATTCTCTCCAGCTCATCGTGACAGACGGCTTGAACTTCCTCCCAAGCGGCGGACGTCACGTTTCCGCGTCCTCGAAATAGCTGCGAAGACGATCTGTGACGACGTGTTTCAGCAACGGCGTCCATCCGAGTTGCTGCGCGAGCGTGAAAACGTCCTGAAAGTCTTCGCCGACCTTGTATTGCTCAATCGCACCAGCCTCCATGGCCAGGCCGTACTCGAGGATCCTCAACGCCGCCGGGTGGACTAGGCGCCGGTCTTGCCCGAGCGCGCGATCGATCTCCTCAAATCCCCATGGCGCGGCGGCGATCAGGAATTCACCTGGTGAGCGCATCGTCTTCGCCTCTGCATAGAGGGTGTCCCCGGGTTCGCCGAGATCGCCCGACGCATCCACCAGCCAGTTTTCGGCGCGAGCGATGGCGAGCGCAGGCACCCTGTGCGTCTTGAGATACGCCCCGAGTCGCAGGTCGGCGATGCCGCCTGCCCCCAGATCGGTCATGCGAGGGTTCACAACCGAGGTGTGAAAGGCCGTAGTTCCCGTGCCCAGCACGGATACAGGCAGGGTTTCGTCTAGCGCACGTCGAAAGTGCGCCACGGTGCGCGTGAAAAAGCTTGATGGATGCTTGGGATAGATGATCCCATGAACGCCGACCGCAGCCCTGAGGTTATGAGCTTTCAGTGCTGCTATCATACGCCAAATGTAATCTGGAGGATAGACGATGTCGTCATCCACGGCAAAGAAGAAGGCATCCGAAGGCAGATATTGAAGAGCAAAGAACTTTCCATTGTCCCGAAGATCCCCGTGATCCTGACTCTTAAAGACAGTGATCCTTTCGTCACGCAGGCATTTCGGCGTCGCCGGATAGTTGTTCAGATAGACAACGAAATGATCAATTTGGTCCAAAAGGCTTCGGACGACGCGCGGCAAAATTTCTTCCCGACCGGGGATGGACGCCATGCCGGCGACCACTGGGCTGCCGTACCGATAGCCGGGGCCGATTACGGGCAGCACCGTCACGGAACGGCTGAGTCGCGCTTCGTGGACGATGAAGCTGGACCCTTTCGGGACGCCGCTGGTGAACAACATGCCGACCACCGCCCGGCCGTCGTCGGGCGCGCGAAAGCGGACCGAGAGCGTTTGGAGCCCCTTCGCACTCTTATCGGCGGCGTGGATGGCGAGTGGTCGCTTGTCGCCGCTCCCCGCCCAGAGGCAGCAGCCGTCAGAAGCCACGAGATCGACATCCAGCCTATAGGCGGCGCCCGGTTCCAGCGCCACGCGTTGGAGTACGCCAGGTGTGCTGAACTCCGAGTCTTTTGTCACTTTCAGCCCGCCCGAGAGCGACGGCGAACCAGAGGCGGCCAGGTTCCAGAACCAAGGCGCAATAGGATGGGCGAACTCAGGATTGCGGAGAAGGTTCTCGCGCGTCTGGTCGACCGCAACCGCGTCCGCCATCACAGCCTCCTCGCCCCCTAGCGACGAACTCCTGGCTGGCTCGAATGGGCCAGCCGGCAAGCCGGCAAGCTTAACAGTATAGGCTCGGGATGGAAAACGCAAGTCACGGGCCGTCAGGCGAGGGGCCCATCCAGGCGTGAGGCCAGGCTGTGGTTCGGATCGGCCTAGAGCCCCCCGGTGAGGGCCAAGCCGGCCAGGCCTGTCAAACCCAAGCCGATCCGCCACCAAGCGAACAGCGCGAAGCCGTGCCGGGTGACGAAGTCGAGCACAGCTCGGACGACAATCAGAGCGGTCAGGAACGCCGCAGAGAAGCCGACGGCGATCAGACCGAGGTCCGAGAAGTCGAGCGCGGAACGGTTCTGCAGCAGATCCCAGCCCACCGCCGCCCCCATGGTTGGCAGGGCGAGGAAGAAGCTGAACTCGGCCGCCGCGCGCTTATGCACGCCCAGCAGCATCGCGCCGACCACTGTCGCGCCGGATCGCGACACGCCCGGGATCATCGCCACGCATTGACATAGGCCGACGAACAGGCAGGTGCGCCACGGCATCAGGCTGGCGTCGGCGTGTTTGACCGTCAATTCCATCCGATCGACCCACAGCAGGATCACGCCTCCGACGATCAGGGCGATGCAGATGATCAGCGGCGTCTCAAACAGCACCAGCTTGATGAAATCATAGGCGAAATAGCCGATAACAGCCGCCGGCAGGAAGCCGAGCAGCAGGCCGACCAGGAAGCGCCGCGCCGCTGGATCGGTGGGCCAGCGCGTCGCCAGCACCCACAGCCGCTGGAAATAGACGGTGAAGATGGCCAGAAGCGCGCCCAACTGGATCACCACTTCGAAGGTCTTGCCGGTGCTCTCGAAACCCAGAAAGTGGCCGAGCAACAGCATGTGACCGGTCGAAGACACCGGGATAAACTCCGTGAGCCCCTCGATGACGCCAAGGATCAGGGCGATCAGCCAGTCGTTCATCAGGCAAAATTTCCCGTGGGGGGTTCCGGCGTCACTGGCCGCCGGCTTCCGGCCCCACATAGCGCAGCCGGGCGCGGATGGGCGAGCCTTCCTGGGCCTGGTCCACCGCATGGGCCAGAAGGCCGGCGGTGCGGCCCAGAAGATAGAGATCGACCGGCGTCTGACGCGGCAGATCTAGGGTACGCGCCAGCAGCGCGAGGGCCAGGGCGAAAGCCGGCGGGCGACCGGTCAGCCTCTGCCCGGTATCGATAATGGCGGAGAGGTCGGCGGACGGTGTGAAGGCGCCGAGCAAGGCCTCGGCGCGGGGATCGCCCAACGGATAGGCGGCGTGACCGAAACCTGGCAGCTCGCCGGTGTCGTTGAACCGCACCTCCAATCGCGCGCGCGGATCGCCCCGCACCGCATTGACGAGATCGATGGCCTCGACGAGGGGCGCCGAGATGGCCGGACCGGTCAGGGCCAGAACGCCGGCCAGGGCCGAGGCGGCCGGGCCGGCGCCGGTGTCGGCGGTTACCCGCGTGGCCAGGACGGCTGCGTCCATCTCGTGATCGGCCGCCAGCACCAGGGCTCGACGGATCAGGTCGCCGTCGCGCTCCAGCACTCGCCAGCCGCGCGCCAAGCGCTGATGCAGATACGATCGGGGCCCCGGCCCGGCCACGGCGTCGGCCATGTCGCTGAGCGCGGCGGCCGCCTCGCCGCGCAATTCAACGGGATCGCGCCCCGCGGCCGCCCGCTCCTCGGATGCCCGCTGGGCCAGCACCGCGATCATCTTGCCGCTCGCCAGGCCCGCGACCGCCGTGCTCATCCGGGGCCTCAGTTCGGAAAACGGGTTTTCCTCGGCCGCCATCAGAATCCGGGTGGTCTGCTCCAGCGTGGCGCTGTCCGCCAAGCGCACGGCGTCGCGTCCGCGATAGAACAGCCGGCCGCGCGCCACCACACTGATGCGGCTTTCGACCACCGCCTCGCCGCGCCCCGGCAGGCCGTTCAAGGTCATCGGACGTTCCAATGCGCCCTCGGTTTCGGTGATCCGGGCCACGTCATCTGCGGCGTACAGGCTGCGTCGAGGATCGTCGGGATCGGGTCGGGCGGCGATCCGACCCCCGCTCACATAGGCGTACAGGGTCTGGGTCTTGACCCCCAGTTTCTCCAGAGCCTCGCCCCGGTCAATCCAATCGCGCGCGGCCTGACCCATGCGCTGCTCCGTGCTGGCGGCGGCTCGTTGACCCGCGGTGACGCCGACCTCTTCGGCCCTGTCTGTGGCGGGGCTGTGGCCGCCGGAAAGTCTTGGTCGGCATGTACCTAACGCGAGGGCGCCGACATTGCCACCCGATGCGCGCCACGCCACAAGGCGGGTTGATGGCCGAAGCCGCGAACACCCCCGAACCGATCAAATCCAAGCCCGCCTCCGGCGGGTCAGGTGCGCGCCAGGCCGCGCCCGTGGCGCTGGGCGCGAGCATCGCCCTGTTTGCCTTTGGCGCGGCGGCTTCGAATTCGGTCGCTGTGCGCGCCCTGCTGATCCTGGCTCTCCTTGACCTTGCGGCATGGGCGGGGCGCGCCTTCGCCAGGCGAAGGAGCGGTGACGATCCGGAGCGTCGGCCGATCGCCATGGCCGCGGCTGGGCTGGTCCAGGCCGGGCTGGTCCTGGCCTCGGCGCTGTATCTCGGCTGGCTCTCGGTGAGCCGGGTTTTCCTGCCTGAGCCCGTCATGGCCGGCGAATGGGGGGTGATCACCGTGATCGCGGCGATGGCCGTGACCAGCCTGATGATCGGTCTCGATCGCCGCAGCGCCCGGCGCCGATCCCGGCTGGATCGATTGGCGGCCCAAGCGGCGCCGGCCGCTGCCGCCCTGATAGGCGTCGCTTCCGCCACCTGGCTCGCGGCGCCGGGGCTGGACGCCTCCGCCGGCATGGTGCTGGCGGTCTGGGCCGGGTGGGGCGGGGCGGCGCTGCTGACCCAGTCCCTTCGCAGCCTCTTGGAACGGACGGTAAACGGCGGTTAATCACGCCGGGCGCAGAAGGGGCTGATGACCGTTCCACCCAGCCTGACGCTACACCACTATCCGTTCCATCCGGCGTCGCGCGCGGTGAGGCTGGCGCTGGCCGAACTCAGGCTGGCCTTCACCGATGCATTGGTAAGGCCGTGGGAGGCGGACTGTCCGCTCCATCGGCTTAACCCGAACGGCATGCCGCCGGTGCTCGAGGTGCACGAACGCGGCGACACCCTGGTGTTGGTCGAGCTCGACGCCATTTTCGGGTGGCTGGAGGACCGCGCCACAGAGCCGACCCTGTTGCCGCGCGAGCCGGAAGGCCGCGCCGAAACCCGCCGGCTGATCGCCTTTTTCGTCCGTCGCTTCACCGACGAGGTCGATGCGGTCCTGCTGCACGAACGGATGGAAAAGGCCCTGATGCGCCTCGGCCCGCCCGACGCGCGCCAGCTCAGGGCCGGGCGCGAGACCCTGCGCGAACACATGGCGATGCTGGAGGGGCTGATCGCCGAGCGTGACTGGCTGGCGGGGCGAGGCATGACCGCCGCAGACCTGGTCTGCGCGGCGCATCTGTCAGTGCTCGACTATTTCGGCGAAGCGCCCTGGGGTCTCGCGCCCGGTCTCAAGCTCTGGTATTCCAAAGTGAAATCGCGTCCGACCTTCCGACCGCTGTTGTCGGACCGCTTTCCCGGTGTCATGCCGTCGGCGCACTATACCGACCTGGATTTCTGAGGAACCGCCTTGGCCGCCGATCCGCGCGACGCCATTCGGCTCCGCGCGACAGCGCTGGGCTTCGAGGCCTGCCGCTTCGCCTCCGCAGCGGAGCCGTGGAGCGCGGGCGAGCGGCTGCGCCATTTCGTCGAGGCCGGCCGCCACGGCGCCATGGGCTGGATGGAGACGACACTGGAGCGCCGGGTCCACCCCACGGCCATGTGGGACGGAGCACGAACGGCCATCGTGCTGCGAATGAACTACGGGCCGCCGGAGGATCCCCTGCCGGCGCTCGCCGACCGCTCCCAGGGCTATCTGTCGGTCTATGC
>CAZITK010000101.1:0-7009 GCA_964542145.1 uncultured Brevundimonas sp. | reverse complement strand
AGGGCACGCGTTTGGCCATGGCCAGTTCGACCGAGCGCACCTGCAGCACCTTGGCGCCCAGGGACGCCATCTCAAGCATTTCCTCGTACGAGACGCGATCCAGCCGGCGGGCCTTCTGCTCGATCCGGGGATCGGTGGTGTAGACCCCGTCCACATCGGTGTAGATGTCACAGTGACACTCAAGCGCCGCCGCCACCGCCACCGCCGAGGTGTCCGAGCCGCCCCGGCCCAGGGTGGTGATGCGTCCACTGCGGGTTACGCCCTGAAACCCCGGGACCACCGCGATCTCGCCGGTGTCGATCGCGGCGCCCAGCCGGTCTCCCGGCACGTCCTCGATCCGCGCCCGCCCGTGGGCGTCATCGGTCAAGATGGGGATTTGCCAGCCGAGCCAGGACCGGGCGCTGAACCCCATGTTGCGAAGGGTCAGGGCCAGCAAGCCGGCCGTGACCTGCTCACCGGATGCTACGACGGCGTCATACTCGTCATCGCTCGGATCGACTCCCAGGGCCGGCCGCCCGGCGCCGTCGGTCCAGGCGACCAGCTCATTGGTCTTGCCCGCCATTGCCGAGACCACCACCGCCACCGACTTCCCCGCGCGCGCCTCGGCCACGACGATCCGCGCCGCGCGACGGATGCGCTCCAGGTCGGCCATCGAGGTGCCGCCGAACTTCAACACCAAACGCGTCATGGTGACGGAGCGTCTCCCCAGGGCCCGCCCCATCTTGCGTGGGCGGCGTCCGGGGTGCATCCCCGTGGCCATGGTCGCTTCTACTCACCCGTCCGGCCCCGGAAAACCCCAAAGCGGCGCGGTCATGGATACGGCGCATGGCGCCTCCATCGATCCCGCGGACGTCGCGCGGTTCTCGGCGCAGGCGGCCGAATGGTGGGATGCGCGCGGCCCGTTCGCTCCCCTGCATAAGTTCAACCCCGCGCGGCTGAACTTTATTCGCGACCGCGCCGCCGCCCACTTCGGCCGCGATCCGAGGGCGCGGGCGCCGTTCGACGGGCTCAGCCTGATCGACATCGGCTGCGGTGGGGGGCTGATCGCCGAGCCGATGCGGCGCATAGGATTTACGGTCACCGCCATCGACGCCTCGACCGAGACCATCGGCGCCGCTCGCGCCCACGCCGAGCAGATGGGGCTGGAGATCGCCTATCGCCCCGCCACCGCCGAGCAGATGGAAGCCGAGGGCGCCGGGCCATTCGACGTCGTCCTGGCCCTGGAGATCGTCGAGCACGTCGCCGATCCCGAGGCCTTTCTGCGTACATGCGCCCGGATGATCGCGCCCGGCGGGATGATGGTTGTGGCGACGCTGAACCGAACCCTGAAATCCCTCGCACTGGGCAAGGTGGCTGCGGAGTATGTGCTGCGCTGGGTCCCTGCCGGCACGCACGACTGGCGTCGGTTTCTGAAGCCCGACGAGATCCGGCTGATGCTGTCCGAGGAGCCAGTGGCCGTGTCCGGTCCCTATGGCCTGGTCTATTCGCCCCTGACCGACCGGTGGAGCGAGGGCGACAGCGACATCAACTACATGATGGTCGCGACGCGGGCCTAGCTCGGGGCCTGATCGGTCAGACGCGCGCGCCGTAGCGCATCCGCGCCAGGGCCTCGGTCAGCTTGCGGCCGGGCGCGTGGAAGTCGCGTCCCGCCTTCCACTTCTCGAAGCTCATGACGTTGTCGATGCGGCGGTCCACGAAGGCCTCGGCCGCCTCGCGTCCGTCGACCCAGCGCATGGTCAGGGCAGGGATCAGGATGCCGGACAGGATGGCGCGCTTGGAATAGTGGTTCCAGTCCGTCGCCGTGTCGCCGGCCCAGCGCCACAGATGGTCCGCCGTCTCCCAGGCCAGCGACAGGCCGAGGTCCGTGTTGGACGGCAGCGCCAGAAATCCCGCGCAGCGCCGCGTGGCCGGCAGGTCGGCGGCCCCCGCCTCCATCCGCGCCGAGACGGCCCGGGCGATGCGCTCGCGGATTTTCAGCGAGGCGGCGTCGACCTCGCCAAGAGCCGCCAGGGCCCTCGCATCGTGCCGGCGCGACAACAGGACCGCGAGGTCGCGCGGGCCATTGGGCAACAGCAGTTCCTCATCGCCCCGCGACAGGCCCTCGGCCGCGCAGGCGGCGCGGACCAGGCGCCGGTTCCAGCCCAGCTCCTCGGCCCGCGCAAGGGCGGCGTCCAGCACGGCCTGCTCCTTGGCGTCGGCCCAATCCTGTTTTTCGTTCTCGTTCATCAAAGGCATTATAGCCGGCCGCCGCCCGGCTGGACAGTCGGACCCGCCTCGTGTATCAGCGCGCCCTCATCCGCGGACCCCGTCCGACGGCGCCGTTTTCATTTCGCCCAGATCGTTTGTCTGCCCGTCTCCCTGACAGGACGCGGCGGGCGGCCAAAGGAGAGTTTCACCTGGTCCAGATTTTCGTCCGCGACAACAACGTCGATCAGGCGCTGAAAGCCCTGAAGAAGAAGATGCAGCGCGAAGGCAGCTTCCGTGAAATGAAGCGCCACGTGCATTACGAGAAGCCCTCGGAAAAGCGCGCTCGCCAGAAGGCTGAGGCTGTTCGCCGCGCCCGCAAGCTGGCCAGGAAGCGCGCCCAGCGCGAAGGCCTGCTGCCCGCGCCCAAGCCGCGCCCGCGCTGAGCCGGGACGGCGCTCAAGCTTCAGGCGCGACACGGGGCCGGCGCATCCTCAGCCTGACCCGCGACGCGCAGGGCGGCTCGCGGCCACCTCGCTGTGATGTGATTGCTCCGTTTCGCCGCGACCCGCTAGACTCGGGCCGATGAAAAAACGCCTGCTCCCCCTGTTGCTGATCGCCGCCTGCGCTCCGATGGCGGCGCCACCGCCGGCCATGACGCCCGTGACCCAGCGCGCGCCGGCCGAGCCAGCGCCGGCGCCTGCGCCAACCTCCCGACCTGAGCCGAGGCCGCCGTCAGCCGGATCGGAACAGATGAGCTTCGACGACTGGAAGGCCGCCTTCCTGGATCGTCGCGCGGGATCCCAGCGCGCCGCCTTCGAGCGCGAGCTGGCCGGGCTCACGCCGGACATGTCGGTTGTCCGCAGCGACGGTAATCAGCCGGAATTCTCCCGCCCCGTGGGGGCCTATGTTCAGGCCGCCGCCAGCGCCGACAAGATCCGAATGGGCCGGGCCCGCACCGATCGCGTGCCGTGGGAGGTCGAACAGCGCTTCGGCGTGCCCAAGGAAATTCTGGTCGCCATCTGGGCCCAGGAATCGGCCTTCGGCGCCATTCAGGGCGACAAGGACGTGATCCGCTCTCTGGCCACCCTGGCCTGGGAAGGTCGGCGCCGCGACTGGGCCGAGGGCCAACTGGCCGACGCCATTCGCATCGTCACCGAGGGCCATCGCAGCCGCGCAGGCCTGGTCGGCTCCTGGGCCGGAGCCATGGGCCAGACCCAGTTCATGCCAGACAACTATCTTAACCTGGCCATCGACGGCGACGGCGACGGGCGGGTCGACATCTGGGGCTCGGACGCTGACGCCCTGGCCTCAGCGGCGAACCTGCTGGCCCGGGCGGGATGGAAGCGTGGCCAGGGCTGGGCCTATGAGGTGGTTCTTCCGCCCGGTTTTGATTACGCCCTGGCCGACTCCGACAGCCGTCGATGGAGCGACTGGTCGCGGCGCGGCGTGACCCTGGCGCGCGGCGGCGCCCTGAGTTCGGCCGAGGCGGCCGAGGAGGGAACCATCCTCCTGCCCCAAGGCGCCGACGGCCCCGCCTTCCTGGCCTTGCCCAATCATTTTGTGATCCGGCGCTACAACAACTCCATCGCCTACGCCCTGGCCATCGGTCTCATTGCCGACGGCATCGCGGGCAAGCCAGGGCTGGTGGCCGCCTGGCCCGGCGACGCCGGCCTAACGCGCGATCAGAGGTTCGGCGCCCAGCGCGCGCTCCAGGCGCTCGGTTACGACCCCGGCGGCATCGACGGCGTGATCGGCGCCGGCACGCGTCGCGCGCTCAAGGCCTGGCAACAGGACAAGGGTGTGCGCGCAGACGGCTATCTGTCGCCCTATCTCGCCGACACCCTGATCGCCGCCGCCAGCCGCTAGGCGGGTTCCGGGTGTCGCTGTCCCGGTGATGTCTCTCGAGCCCTGCAATAGGCGGCCTTGGCCGCCGCGATCTGATTGAGGCCTCGGCCTCGATCCACAGTCTTGCAGGTAAGCGCGGGTTCGTGGTCTCGCCACAAACGCGTTGTGTTCGTCGCGTCCTGGTCACGTTCGTCATGATGACGCGGTCGGCGCATCCACACACGCGAAAGCGGCGTCAAGCGTCGTCGAACACCCGGACGCCGATCTCGCCCTCGGCGGTCAACCAGGCGCGCTTCATGCCCTGGCTGTTATAGGGGTCGGCGAGGTTTCCGTGGCGGTCCACGGCGATCAGGCCGCCGTCGCCGCCCATGTCGCCAATCCGGTCGATGACGCCGCGACCGGCAGCCTCCAGGCTCTCGCCCGCCTCGACCTGCCAGGCCACGCGCGCCGCGGCGGCGGTGCGGATGTAGTGTTCGCCCTGGCCGGTGCAGGAGACGGCGGCATGGTCGTCTGCCCAGACCCCGGCGGCGGGGATGGGGCTGTCGCCGACCCGGCCCGGCATCTTGCCGAACACGCCTGCGGTGGAGGTGGCCGCGGCCAGCCGCCCGTCCAAGTCCAGCGCCGCGCAGCCGACCGTGCCATGCGCCAGGGTCCCCGGCGGATGATTGTCCTCTCCCTGGCCGGCGCGGGTGAACCAGGCCCCGGCGTCCTCGACCCGGTCCAGTCCCTGATCGCCCGCGAAGGTCGCCGCGCCCGCCCCGGCCAGCATGACGTGGGGCGTCTTCTCCATCACCGCCCGGGCGGCGGCGATCGGGCTCTTGAAGCCTTCCAGCGCGGCGACCGCCCCGGCGCGCATGGTCGCCCCGTCCATCAGACTGGCGTCGAGCTCATACCGGCCGTCGCGATTGGGCGAGGCCCCTCGCCCCGCGACATAGAGGCCGGAGGCCTCCAGCGCCTGAACCGCCTCGACCACCACCTCAACGGCGGGCGCGCCCTGCTTGAGTCGCACGGCCGCCGCTTCGATCACTTCGCGCATGTGAACGGTCTCAGCGGAATAATCACGGCCGCGGCGCGCACCGGCGCCGCCGTGCAGGATCAGGGCGCATCGGCGCATGGCGGATTTTCCCAAAGCTAGCGGCCTTTTCTCCGGCCGCCCGGCTGATTAGCGTCCTGGCTCCCTTCCAGGCAACCGGAGCTGTGATCCATGAAAGCCCTTCTGTCCACCGCGCCCGGCGGTCCCCAGACCCTGGCCCTGACCGAACTGCCGACGCCAGAGCCTGGACGAGGGGAGGTGCGGGTGGCCGTGAAGGCGGTGGGGATCAACTATCCCGACACCCTGATCATCGAGGATCGCTATCAATTCCGGCCGCCGCGGCCTTTCGCGCCAGGCGCCGAGCTGGCCGGGGTTGTGGAAGCGGTCGGCGAGGGCGTGACGCATCCGGCCGTGGATGACCGCGTGATCGCAGTCCCTGGCTGGGGCGCCCTGGCGGAGCAAGTCGTCGTGCGCGCCGATCAGACGCTGCCGTTGCCGCCAAGCATGAGCTTCGAGGAAGGCGCGGCGCTGCTGATGACCTATGCCACCAGTCGGTACGCCCTGAAGAACCGCGCGGGCCTCAAGGCGGGAGATAGCGTGCTGGTTCTCGGCGCCGCCGGCGGGGTGGGCGCGGCGGCGGTGGAACTGGGCAAGGCGGCCGGGGCGCGGGTCATCGCCGCCGTCTCCAGCAAGGACAAGCTGGCGTTTGCTCGAGACCTGGGGGCCGACGACGGCCTCGTCTATCCGACCGGCGAGCTGGACCGGGCGGCCCAGAAGGCGCTGTCGGAGGACTTCAAGCGCCTGTCAGGCGGCGACGGCTTCGACGTGGTCTATGATGCGGTTGGCGGCGCCTATGCCGAACCGGCCCTGCGCGCGCTCGGCTGGCAGGGTCGATACCTGGTGGTCGGCTTCCCGGCCGGGATCTCGTCTATCCCGCTGAACCTCGTCCTGCTGAAGTCCGTCCAGATCATGGGCGTCTTCTGGGGCGCCCATGTCGCGCGCGAGCCCAAGATACATGCCGAGAACGTCGCCGACCTGATGCGCCTGCACGCCGAGGGCCGTATCCGGCCCCGCATTTCCAGAACCTGGCCGCTGGACCAAGCCGGCGCCGCCGTTGCGGCGCTGGGCGACCGCAAGGCGCTGGGCAAGCTGGTAGTCACGATCTGACCACCAGCCCCCACCCCTGGGCACGACAAAGGCCTGGGAGCGAACCCCCGGGCCTCGATCGTCGAAAGCCCCTGACTTACCAGCGACGGTCGCGACGGTCGCGACGGTCGTCGCGGCTGTTGCGCTGCCAGTCGCGATAGTCGCGGCGTTGCTGATAGCGGGGCTCGCGGCTGTTGATTCCGTGCTCGCGCTCCCAATGCCCCTGGTTCCGGTAACAGCGGCCGCCACGGTAATAGCTGCAGTTATCGCCGCGGTTGGCCTGAGCATAGCCGACGGCCGCGCCGGCGGCGGCGCCGCCCAGAACATAGGTCTGATCGCCATTGCCGATGAGCGCTCCGCCGATGGCGCCGATCGCCGCGCCGATCAACGCATCTTTCGCCCGGTCATCCTGGGCTGCGGCCGGCTGGGCGGCGGCGAGAGTCAGGGCCAGGGCGCCGGCCGCTCCGCCGATGAGGGTCTTGATGATCTTCATGGTCTGCCCTTTCAAGAACTGGCGCCGGGACAGGACGCCTCGGCATGACGGCACATTAGGACGCCGGGCCTGAACATCCTCGGAGGGGATCATTCATTCTCCGGTCATGTGAATCCACAGCGGCGTCTTGACCCCGCCGCCCGCCGGCCTTACCTCAGCGTCCGTTGGCACTCATAGGTCGCGACTGCCAACGGGCGCGACCGACAGAGGCCTCGAACCCCTAGCCTACCAACCCTCAAGGGAGACAAGTCAGATGGCGTTTCGTCCTCTCGGCGACCGCGTGCTGGTCAAGCGCGTGGAAGAAG
>CAZITK010000100.1:0-7146 GCA_964542145.1 uncultured Brevundimonas sp. | reverse complement strand
GATGGTCGGCGATCACCCGGTGGCTTGGAGCCTTGTCGCCTTCGGCCCGGGCGCCGGTAGCCTCTTCGGAGGCGGCGATCAGGGACCGGAACAGGTCGATGTCATAGTTGGAGTGGACGCCCTGGAGCACGGCGGCGATCCGCTCCAGCCCCATTCCGGTGTCGACCGAAGGGCGGGGAAGGGAGCGAACGATCTCGTCGTTCTCCTTCTCGAATTGCATGAAGACGTTGTTCCAGATCTCCACGAACCGGTCGCCGTCCTCGTGCGGCGAACCGGGAGGTCCGCCGGGGACGTGATCGCCGTAGTCCCAGAAGATTTCGGTGCACGGGCCGCAGGGGCCTGATTCGCCCATGGCCCAGAAGTTGTCCGAGCCGGCGATGCGGATGATCTTGTCGTCCGAGAAGCCCGTGACCTTCTTCCAGATCGCGGCGGCCTCATCGTCGTCGATGTAGACGGTGACCAGCAGGCGGTCGGGATCCAGGCCGAAGTCCTTGGTGACCAGCTGCCAGGCGCGCTCGATCGCGTGCTCCTTGAAATAGTCGCCGAAGGAGAAATTGCCCAGCATCTCGAAAAAGGTCAGGTGCCGCGCGGTGTAGCCGACATTGTCCAGGTCGTTGTGCTTGCCGCCGGCGCGCACGCATTTCTGGGAACTGGTCGCGCGCGCATAGGGCGGGGTCGACGCGCCGGTGAAATAGTCCTTGAACGGCACCATCCCCGCATTGACGAACATCAGCGTCGGGTCGTTCTGGGGCACCAGCGGAGCCGAATGGATCTTGGCGTGCCCGTCAGCCGCGAAATAGTCGAGGAAGGTCGAGCGGATCTGTTTCAGGCTGGCCATGACGCACGCGCGGGCTGGAGGACGGCTTTCGGCGGAAAGCGAGGAGGAACCGCGACATATAGGGGATCGGGGCGAATTGCATCACCCGGCGGTCAGGCTGAAGGCCTCGCAGCCGCGGCGAGCGCCCTATTCGTCTCCGCCATCGGTTTGACGCGCGATGACGCGAACCATCTGATCCGCCACGGCCGCGACATTGCCCTGCCGCGTCAGGCGATCCTGATCGGCGCTGTAGAGCGCGCGAAGGTAGGCCCAGTCCCAATCGGTCAGGCCCGAAGGGGCGGCGTCGGGGTCGTGGAACAGGGACAAGATCGATCCCGTACCGCGCCAGTCGGCGTTCGCATCGATGGTAGCCAGGGCGACCACGGCGACATAATCCGAAATCTGACCGAAGTCAGCCACATCCAGGGCGTCGATGTCGATGATGACGATCGCCTGGTGGAGTTCGTCGCGCGTGTTCCTCCGAAGGTTGGAGGCCGAGGCCAGCTTTCCGTATGGGCCGAAGTCCTGAACTCGCTCCCTGTCCCCCTGGGAAACAAAGGGCTCCTGTCCCGGCATTCGTACGGCGGGCTGGCCCGATCGGGCATCGACGGGCAAGGTCACGTGCCACCAGCGTACCGAGTCGCCAGATGTCTGGAACCTGCGGAGGGCGGCGCCCCCTGCGTCCCCACCTGCCACCCCCGTACGGAAGTCGCGGCGTCTGGACGCCACCAGTTCCGACGCCATCGCATCACCATCCGCGGACGCTGTGATGAGGATGTTCGGCCGACACCCTGGCCGACCGACGGCGATGCCCAGTTCGCCCGCGATTCCCGAAACCCGGTCGACCATGAAGCGCCCGACCTCGGCCCGCATGCCGACGACCCCGACGCAGACGCCATCGCGCCAGACGCCCAGGCCGTCGGCGCCCGCCGACGGCGCGGCGACCGTCTGAACGAATTCAGACACGGAGTCCCGCAGACGACGACCAATGACGGTCACCTCGTCGAGCTGGGTGACCGGTCCGTCAACCGCGGTCGGCGTCGGGTCGGCCGGCGGCTCGGATGGCGACTGGGCGCCCAGGAGCAGAGCGGCGGCGAAGAGGTTCAGGAGGCTCGACATGGCCAATCCAGTAACTCCTTGGCGGGGGGGGGCGGAAAGGCGTGCTCCGCTGATATCACGCTGTTGTGACACGGAACGGATGCACGGTGGTTCGGAAGATGGTCGCCGCCGCGCATTGAGGCGCGGTCGCCGCCCCGGCTTTCAAGCCTCGACGAAGGCCTCGCCCAGTAGCGCCTCGGCGCGCTCGGCCAGGACCGGGGCGCCTTCCTCGCGCGCCACCGTCGAGGCCTCGGAGAGCGCCAGGCCCAGGGCGGCGGCGGGCGCCCTGCCAGCCAGGCGCGCCAGGCGGACCGACAGGCGGCTGAGGCCGATCTGGTCGGCGGCCCAGTCCAGCGGCGCGCCTTTGGCGTCAGCGGCTTCCAGACGGCGGCGGCCGTGCGCTTCCAGCCGCGCCAGGCGGTGGGGGTTCGACCCGGCCAAGGCGATGGCCGCGCTCATGCGCTCTTCGCGGGCCACGGCGCCGATGATCAGGCCTTCTTCGGCGGTCAAGGCTTCGGCCTGGGTCAGGACGGCCAATCGCCCCGGTCCGCCGTGGGGGGCAGGGCGCGCCAGCTCGATAGCCGCCCAGTCCAGCGGGCTGTGGTCAGGCGTGAACTGGCTGGCTGCGGCGTCGAACATCTGGTCTGCAGCCGCCGCCGAAGCCGCATTGCCGGCCAGGCGTGACAGTGTGGCCATACCGACGGCGCAGAGCAGCAGCGCGCGGGCGCGGGTGATAGGCCGATGATCAGGGTGACTGTCCTGCACCAAGGCGCGCAACTGACAACCGGCGCGGTCCAGCAGGCCGGGATCAGCCAGACGCAGGCCGGCGCCCAGGGCGGCGGCAGCCTGGTCGAGCAGCAATTCGGTGGCGTCTTCGTGTCGACCCGCTTGACGAAGCGGCTGGACAACCGCGCCCATGGCCTCGATCAGGGCGGGCAAATCCGCATCGGAGCCGACCACCGCCTGAGCACGCAAGGCCACCGCGATCAGCGCCAGGTCTCCGGGGGCCACCCGCTCGGCTTCGGCGAGCGTCCGCCTGAGCGTTGCAGCCCGATCAGCCCCACCTCGCAGCGCCAGTTCTTGATAATCCAGGCGGGCCGCCTCGACAGCCGCCCGAGCGCGGATGCGCCGCGAGGAACTGGCCTGAGCTGGTTTCAGGGCCTCGCGAGCGCGATCGGCGCTCACCCGAGCGCCCGTGCGTCGCCCATGCTCCCGCCACAAGGCGGAGACCGCCAAGGCGCGTTCGGGTGGACGCCGGCGATCTCCGCGACCGTGCATGGCCCGGCCACGGGCCTCGCGCTCCAGTAGCCTGGCGTCAACCAACTCGAGCCAGGACCGGTCCTCGCCGGCGCGGACGCGGGCAAAGAGCTTCATCAGATCCTTTCCGCGTTCGAACATCGCCACCAGCCTCTCCGTTTCCGGCGCCGCCATCCTGATCGCCGCTGTGCCAGGTCCGGACGGTTTCTCGGAGTACATCCGTCGAATGCAAACGCAGCGCCGCCGCATCGGTTCGCCCCGAGTTCCGGCTAAACCTCGGCGGCGATCGGACGCCAATGCATCCCCGGGTCTTTCGCTGCGCCTCCCGCCGGGCGATGAAGGTCGGATGGTCTCCGCTTTTCCTCCTTCCTCGAGCGCCCCCAGCGCCGGCGCGATCGCCGCGGCGCGAGAGGCGCTGGTTGCCGCGGATCCAGCGCTTGCGCGCGCCCACGCCGCCACGCCGGTATTTGAATGGCGGCTGAGGCCCGGCGGCTTCGAGGGGCTCTTCCGCATGATCGTGGAGCAGCAGGTGTCGGTGGCCGCCGCCGCTTCGATCTGGCGGCGTGTCACCGAAGGCCTGGGCGCGGTCACGCCCCAGGCCGTGCTGCATCGGGACATCGAGGCTCTACGCGGCTTCGGCCTGTCGAGCCAGAAGGCCCGCTACAGCCACGAGATCGCCCGCGCATATCGGGAGGGGCGCATCGATTCAGCTCACCTGGCCCGCATGGACGACACGGAGGCCGTGAGGGCGCTGACGACGGTCAAGGGCGTCGGGCGCTGGACCGCCGAGACCTATCTGATGTTCTGCGAAGGCCGGACAAACGTCTTTCCCGGGGGGGATGTGGCCTTGCAGGAGGCGATACGCTGGGCCGACCGGGCCGAACTGAGGCCGGGGGAAAAGGCGGCCTATGGCCGGGCCGAGGCCTGGAGGCCACATCGTGGCGTGGCGGCTCATCTGTTGTGGGCCTGGTACGGCGGGGTGCGACGGGGCGAAATCCGGCTGGATGAAGGCGGCGGCGCGGCATGAGCCCCGACCTGCCCATTGAGCTGGCCCAGCCGCGCACCGTCCTCGGCATCCTCGACTTCGCCGGAGTGGCGCTGTTCGCCGCCACCGGAGCCCTGGCGGCCGCACGACAGAAGCAGGATCTGGTGACCTTCGCCTTCTTCGGCGCCATCACCGGGGTGGGGGGTGGCACCCTGCGCGACCTCCTGATCGGCGCCCCTGTGTTCTGGGTGGCGGACTGGCGCTACATGGCGGTGTGTCTTGCCGCCTCCCTGGCGATCTGGCTGATCCGTATCGGCGACTGGCGGTTCCGGGCCCTCTTGTGGCTCGACGCCGTGGGGCTGGTCGCCTACGGCGTGTTGGGCGCGGCCAAGGCCATGGCCTACGGCGCCGCGCCCCTGATCTGCATCGTCATGGGAGCCCTTACGGCCAGTTTCGGCGGCATCATCCGCGACCTTCTGGCCGGGCAGCCGTCTATCTTGTTGAGGCGTGAGATCAACATATCGGCGGCCATCCTGGCGGCCACGCTGTTCGTCGCTCTGCGCGGCCTCGGGGTTGATCCTTGGCCCTCGGCTTTCATCGCCTCGGCGATCGGTTTCGCCCTCAGGGCCGGGGCCCTGATCAAGGGCTGGAGCCTGCCGGCCTTTGCGGGAGGGTCTCGATGATCGATCCGCCGCGCGAGGCCCGAGATTTCACGGAGTTTCTCCATGCGCGTTTCACACGGCGCGCGCCCGAGACGCTCGCCTTCGACAAGCTGGACGCCAAGCGGATCGCCGCCGAATGCGGTCTTAAGTCCGCCGAGGTGCTGGCGGTCCACGACCGGCCCGAGACCATCGATTTTAGCCGCCCCACGCCTTTCGTGATCAAGCCCACCCGCTACGCCGCCAAGAAGGGGGTGAGGCTGATCGTGGAGCGGAACGCCAAGGGCCAATACCTGGACGCGATGCACGATGTCTGGCTGAGGTCAGACACCATCGTCAGGAAACTGCGCGCACTGATCGACGAGAAGCCGCGAGCCGGCAACCGCTTCATCGTCGAGCGTTTTATCCCGGGGCGTGGCGGCGACATTCCCCGGGACTACAAGGTCTATGTAATCGGCGGCCGAGCGGCCTTCGTCCTGGAGATCGACCGCAACCGGCGACCGGCGGCCCTGGCCTTCTTCGATCCGGTGCTGGCTCCCCTCACTCAGGCCGAACTCTCGATTGCCGCCGATGGAGCTCAGCCCGGCGACGCCAATCCGCCCCTGAACGGCAAGGCTTTGATCGAGGCGGCGGAGAGGGTCGCCGCGCACATCCGAGTCAATTTCATCCGTGTCGACCTCTTCACCGATGGGGTTGACATCTGGCTGGGCGAACTGACGCCCGTGCCGGGCGGCGCTTACTATGGTCGAAAGTATCGGCTGTCGCCGGCCTTCGACCGCGCGCTCGGCGACCGCTGGCGCGCCGCCAATCTGGCGCTGGGCCTGCCGATTCCCACCATCCGTAGCGAGCCGCCCACGCGGCGCTGATCCGCCGGGATCAGCGCCAACGCCGCCCCTCGCCATGCTTTCCGGTGGAGGCCCAGCGCGCCTCCTCGGCCCGGTGCACATACTGTTCGGCCACCATCCAGCCCTTGACCGGCCTCAGCGTCGCCAGACACCCGACGATCAACACCGGCAGGGTAATCAGGAGGTGAAACAGGATCGAGGGCCGATAGGCGATCTCCAGCACCAAGAAGATCATCATCACCACGAAACCCACCCCCGACATGACGAAGAAGGCCGGACCGTCGGCAGGATCGGCGAAGCTGTAATCCAGGCCGCAGTCCGAGCAGCGGTCGCGGATGGTCAAGAAACCTCGCAGCAGAGGACCTTCGCCGCATCGAGGGCAGCGGCATCGCAGGCCCGTCGACAGGGTGGACAGGCCTCGTCTGCCCGAGGTCTGCGCCGGCGCATCGGTGGAGTCGGAAGGGGGGTCGGTCTCGGCCATGCGCTGGATATAGTCGCGCGGGATGCAAATAGCCCGAGCCAAGGCGTCGCACGCGGCAATTTCTTCCTAGCGATTAAAATTTGTTGAGCTACAACCCGTTGTGGGGAACAGAACCTGAATCGCCGCCAGTCAGCGATTCGGTCCTGATTCGTTTCGCGGCTGTTCCGGGACGGACGTGACAGCCTTAACCTTTGCCGTTAGCCTTTGCCGCGGTCGAACGCGCTGTGCGATCTGAACGATCGCAAGCCTATTTTCCAGCACTGGCGTCTGCCAGTTGGAACCAGGACTGACCGAGCCCACATTCCCACCATGAGCGACCGCCCCACAGGCATGGCGCCGAGCCGGATCACCGCCGTCCTAGGGCCGACCAACACGGGCAAGACCCATCTGGCGGTCGAGCGGATGCTGGGCCACGGCTCGGGGATGATCGGCCTGCCGCTGCGTCTGTTGGCGCGCGAGATCTACGATCGGCTGGCGGCCCGCCGCGGCGCGGCGACCGTGGCTCTGATCACCGGCGAGGAGAAGATCGTTCCCGCTCGGCCGGCCTATTTCGTCTGCACCGTCGAGGCCATGCCGCTGGAGCGGTCGGTGGACTTCCTGGCGGTCGACGAAATCCAGCTGGCGGCGGATCCGGCGCGCGGCCACGTCTTCACGCACCGCATGCTGCACGCCCGGGGCCGGTTCGAGACCATGCTGCTGGGCGCCGGGACCATGGCTCCGCTGATCCGCCGTCTGGTCCCGGATGCGGAGATCGTGACGCGCGACCGTCTCTCGACCCTGACCTACGCCGGGTCCAAGAAATTGACCCGCCTGCCGCCACGCAGCGCCATCGTCGCGTTCAGCACGGACCAGGTCTACGCCATCGCCGAGCTGATCCGGCGTCAGAGGGGCGGCGCCGCCGTGGTCATGGGCAGTTTGAGCCCCCGCACTCGAAATGCTCAGGTCGGGCTGTTCCAGTCGGGAGAGGTCGATTTCCTGGTCGCCACCGACGCCATCGGCATGGG
>CAZITK010000099.1:0-7225 GCA_964542145.1 uncultured Brevundimonas sp. | reverse complement strand
GGGGTGTTCTCGATCACCGTGATGTCGCGCGCCGGGTCCATCTTGGTCGACAGGGCCCACATCACGTCCTTCCAGTCGCGGGCGTCGATGTCGTGGTCCACCACGATGACCCACTTGGTGTACATGAACTGCCGCAGATAGCTCCAAACGCCCAGCATCACCCGCTTGGCGTGGCCCGGATAGGCCTTCTTCATCGACACCACCGCGATCCGGTAGCTGCACCCCTCGGGCGGCAGCCAGAAGTCCACGATCTCGGGAAACTGCTGGCGCAACAGCGGAATGAACACCTCGTTCAGCGCCTCGCCCAGCACGCTGGGCTCGTCCGGCGGGCGCCCGGTGAAGGTGGACAGATAGATCGGGGCGCGCCGCCGCGTGATCGCCGTCACCCGGAACACGGGGAAGGTCTCGACCGAGTTGTAATAGCCGGTGTGGTCGCCGTACGGCCCCTCCTCGGCGTGCTCGTCCAGCAGCACCTCGCCCTCCAGCACGATCTCGGCCTGGGCCGGCACCATCAGCGGCTGGGTCTTGCAGGCAACCAGTTCGGCCTTCTGGCCGCGGAGCAGGCCGGCGAACTGATATTCCGACAGGGTGTCCGGAACCGGCGTCACCGCCGCCAGGATCGTCCCCGGATCGGCCCCCAGAACCACCGCCGCCGGCAGGGGCTCGCGCTTTCCGGCCTTCCTGTGTCGGGCATAGTGCTGGGCCCCGCCCCGGTGCGCCAGCCACCGCATGATGGCCCGGTCGCGCCCCAGCACCTGCATCCGGTAGATGCCCAGGTTGAAGTCGTCCTCACGGTCGTTCGAGGGGCCCCTGGTCACCACCAGGCCCCAGGTGATCAGCGGCGCGGGTTCTCCCGGCCAGCAGGTCTGGATCGGCAGCGACGTCAGGTCGATCTGGTCGCCGGTCTCGACCACGTCCTGAACCGGGGCCTTCTTCACCGTCTTGGGCCGCATGCCCATCACCGTCTGGGCCAGGGGCAGCATATCCCACGCATCTTTGAGCCCGCGCGGCGGCTCGGGATTGCGCAGGAACGCCAAGAGCTCGCCCACCTCGCGCAGCTCGCCCGCCGTGGTCCGCTCGCGGCCCTCCAGGGTCACGCCCATCGCCACCCGCTTCACCGTGCCGAACAGATTGACCAGGACCGGCATGTCGCTCTGCGTGCCGTCCGCCTTCACCGGCCGCTCGAACAGCACCGCCGGCCCGCCGTTCCTCAACAGCCGCGTCTGGATTTCGGTCATCTCCAGCACGGTCGAGACCGGCTCGGTGACTCGCACCAGCTCCCCCGCCGCCTCCAGCCGGTCGATGAAGTCGCGCAGGGATCGGTAGGCCATGGAAACTCCGCCAGGGTCGAGCCGGACACCTAGCCGAGCCGCCCCGTCCTGTCATCGCACTCCGGTCAGCGCCGCATCTCGCGGATCAGGGCCCCGAACAGATTGACATAGTCGTCGGTCCAGGGCCGGACATCGATCTGGTCGACCCTCAGCCAGCGCGGGTCCTCGCGGAACTCGGCCAGACCCGCCTCGCTCGGCGACAGCACCACCACCTCGGCCGAGGCCTCCGCCATCTGGGCCCCGCCGCTCTTCTCGAAATACAGCTGGTACATCTCCTCGGCGCCCAGGCGGCGGGCGGCGGCGATTACCGGCTCGGCCAGCTCCAGATTGCGGTTGGACAGGTGCAGCACCACCACCCCGTCCTCCCGGACCTTGTCCAGATAGGTCTGGATGGCCTCGACCGTCAGCAGGTGGGTCGGAATGGCGTCGGACGAGAAGGCGTCGACCACCAGCAGGTCGTATTGCCGGTCCGGCTCCTGCTCCAGGGTCAGGCGGGCGTCGCCCAGCACGGTCCGCACCGGCGCCTGGGCGCAGCCGTTGATGAAGGTGAACCACTCGGAATCGCGCGACAGCCGGTCGACCATCGGATCGATCTCGAAGAAGGTCATGCGGTCGTCGGCGCGAACATAGGCGGCCATGCCGCCCGAGCCCTGACCGATCACCCCGATATGGGTGTCCCACCGGCGCAGCTGAACCTTCTCGGTCGCCTGGCCGATCGGGCCTGAGCGCGCATAGTAGAGCGTCGGTTCACAGGCGAACTGGGGATTGCGGGCCTGGGCGCCGTGCAGGGTCGTTCCGTGCATCATCATGTGCACGTCGCCACCCATCAGCGGGTCGTTGAAACCGGCGATCCGCATGACGCCGAAGAAGCTGCGTTCAACATGTCGGAACTCGTATCGGTCCACGACCTGATGCGATGAAATTGAGAGAATCGACAGGGCAAAGGCGAACAGCAGCGCCCGGTCTCGGATCATGAAGGCCGAAATGGCCGCCCCGCCATAGAGGAAGCGCGACAGCAGCTCGACATCCTGAAGCGACAGCCGCCCCAGCATCTCGGGATTGTGTCGCAGATACAGGATCAGCAACGGCGGTGTCAGGCAGATGACGAGCACCGGAACCAGCCACACCCACTCCGTAGGCGTCGGCCGGCCCTTGCCCCACGGCCGAAACAGAGCGACCAGGATCAGCACCAACGGGTATTCGATCACCGTCTGGAAGATCGTCGGCGCCACCATGGCGGTGAAGGCCCCGCCGACCACCCCGCCCAGCGACATCAGCAGGTAGAATTCAGTCAGCCGATCCGGCGGCGGCCGCCGCCGCGCCAGCAGCTGGTGACACATCAGCGTAGTGAAAAAGAAGGTCGCCAGATGGACCACGAAGATGAAGGCCCACTCGCCGGTCTGGAACGGCATCAGGCCGGTGCAAGCCGCCACCAGCGCCGCCTGGATCACCATCGTCAGCCACAGCGGGATCCACGGCCGCGTCTGGAAGGCGATGACGAAGGTCAGGAGATAGAGCGCCAGGGGCGCCACCCACAGGAAGGGCGCCGAGGCCACGTCGGTCGACAGGTGCGCCGTCACCCCCAGCATCAGGCTGGACGGCGCGGCGGCCAGCAGCACCCACAGCCCCTTTTCGAGCCACGGGATCGACCCCGTACGCGGCAGGACCGCGGCCTCGCCCAGACCTTCGGCCCGCCGCCGCCAGACCGCGAAAGCAAGGGCTGCGATCAGCAGCACGAACGCGCCGTAGCCGCCGCTCCATCCCAGCCGCTGACCGCTCAGCGTCATCAGCGGTTCGATCAGGATCGGATAAGCCAGCAGCGCCAGGAAGCTGCCGAGATTGCTGGCCGCATAGAGCACATAGGGATTCTGGCCGTCCTGGTGTCCTGCCCGAACCCGCGCGAACCAGGCCTGCAACAACGGGGCGGTCGCCGATAGCACCGCGAACGGCGGTCCGATTGACAAGGCCAGGGTGCCCAGCAGCCACAGGATTGGCCGCGCCGGATCGGGCTGGCCAAGCGCCCCGTGGATGCTGACCGGCAAGACCACCGCCGCCACCAGCAGCAGCGTCAGATGGATGGCCACCTGCAACTTGAGCGAGCGGATGCGCTGCAGCAGATGGGCGTAGAGATAGCCGACCAGCAGCGCGGCCTGGAAGAAGACCATCGCGGTGTTCCAGACCTGGGGCGATCCCCCCAGGGTCGGCAGCACCAGCTTGGTGATCATCGGCTGGACCGCGAACACTAGGGCGGCCGACAGGAAGATGGCCAGGGCGAAGAGCCCGGGAGTCAAAGGATCACCCTGGGTCAGGCCGGTCGAGGCGTTCGGAGAGGCGCCAGCGGTGTCGGCGGTGGCGTCGGTCATGCACGGGTCCTGAGCGGAAGGCTTCGGCGGAGCCCGCACGGATGGACGCCCGCCTCTCCTCCCCTTATCCCGACTCGCAGATCAAAGGAGAAGCGACATGTTCGCACCCCCTATTCAGGAGCAAGCGGCTCGCGTCATCGCATCCGCGACGGCGCGCGGCGTGCGGCTGCGCACCGCCGAGAGCTGCACCGGCGGCCTGGTCGCCGCCGCCCTTACGGCGGTGGCGGGATCCTCCTCGGCGGTCGACCGTGGCTGGGTCACCTATTCCAACGCCGCCAAGACCGATCTGCTGGGCGTGCCGCACGCCGTGCTGAACGACCAAGGCGCAGTGTCCGAGGCGGCGGCCCGGGCTATGGCCGAGGGCGCGGGAGGCGGCGAGCCGGAGGTGCTGGTCGTCTCTGTCACCGGCGTGGCGGGCCCGGGCGGCGGTAGTCGTGACAAGCCTGTGGGCCTGGTCTGGTTCGCCACCGCGCTGAACAGCCACGTCGGAACGAGTGCGCGCCGCTTCGGCGACCTGGACCGCGACGGCGTCCGTCAGGCCGCGCTGAAAACCGCCCTCGACCTGCTGGAGGCGGTCCTCGCCGAGGCCACATGAGCGGCACGATCATCGACGCGCGCGGTCATCGTTGTCCGGTGCCGACTTTGCGCCTTGGCGGGGCGCTGGAGCAAGCGGCGGGGGGCGAAGAGATCGTGCTGCTGGCCACCGATCCAATGGCCCGGATCGACGCCCCGCACCTGGCGGCTCAGCGAGGGGCGGAGGTTCTCTCGGTCACCGAAGCCGAGGGGGTCCTGACCATCACCGTACGGAACGGCGCAAAGACAGGCTGACCACCTCGGCCGAGGCCGGGCCAGCCCCGGACGTGGGCTCGGCAGCCTTATGCTCGGTGGTCTTTTTTTCCGCCGCGCGCCGGGCCAGAATTTCGAGCTCGGTTGCAAAGGCGCCGCCATAGAAGACGGCGTTCACATTCCACGACAGCCAGATCAGCAGGATCACCACCGCGCCGACCGAGCCATAGGTCGCCCCCAGGTGGACGATCTGCTCCACATAGATGGCGCAAAGCCAGGAAAAGACCATGGACATGGCCGTGGCCACCAGGCCGCCCGCAACGGCCGGTCGCCACGCCACCCGGGCCTTGTGCGACATGGCGTAGCGGTAGAGGCAGGTAAGTCCCAAGGCCAGGCCCAACGGCGGCCACAGCTGGTCCCAGTGCACCCCTCCGCCGCCCGAGCCGGCCGCATGCTGCATGATCCGGGCGGTCACTACCGCGCCAGAGACCAGGGTGAACAGACCGAAAGCGAAAAGGGCGACCACGAAGGCCAGCATATTGAACCGGAAGAAGCCGTGCGGCTCCTTTTCGTCGTGGATCAGATTGAGTCCCGCCAGCAAGGCCTTGAAACCACGATGGGCCGCATAGGCGCCGATGACCAGGGCGATGGCGCTCTGGGCCGAGACGGTGCGTGTCGAGGCGGTGGTCAGCCGCGTCACCTCGTTCTCGAACACCACGCGTGCGGCGTAGGGCAGCGCCTCGGCCAGGGCGGCCGCCTGCGCCGTGGCCTGACCCGTGGTCAGCACGACCTTGTAGAAGCCGATCAGAATGGCGATCGCGGGAAACACAGCCAGCAGGGCGAAGAACGATACGCCGCCCGTGTAGAGCATGACATCCCGCCCCCAGCTTCGCCCGAATGCGCGCCCGGCCAGCCGGCCCCAGAAGGCCGGCGAGGTGTAATCAACGGTCTCGCGGCTCAAAGTTCGGCGCTCTCCGTGTGGGCGACGGGCGGACCCTAGTCGAGCTTGTCCGCGCCCGGAAGCGCCATTGGCGTTTCGTTCGTCCTCTCGTGTCGATATAGCTGGCGCCCTCGGCGTGGGCTTTTTGAGGAATCAGGGATTGCAACGGTACGCGCGTGTCCTGCTCCTGGCTGCTTCCGACGCTCATGCTGAGCCGCTGTCGCGCGGACTGGACGCCTTGGGGTGGCGCACCATCACCGCCCGCTCGGTCTCGGCCGCAGAGGCCGCCCTGGCGGACGGCCGGATCGAAGCCGTGGTGCTCGATCCTTCCGCTCCGGCCGCCTTTCCGGAAAGCCTGCGCCACGCCGCCCGGCCTCGGCGATTGGTCATCGTGGGCGTCGGCGGCGATGATATCCCCGATCTCGACAGCCGCATGGCTATGCCGGTGCATCCGGCGCAGCTGGCGTTGCGCCTGGAACAGCTGGTTCGCGCCGCCGTGGCCGAAGAGGAGTTCGATCTCCGTCGCCAGACCTTCGCGATCCACGGCGGTGAGCCGATCTGCATCGAGGAGCCCCAGCGTCCGCCACGGATCCTGGCCGCTGGCCAGGCTGATCGCCGTTTTCTGGCCCTGTCAAACGCCTTGGCAGAGCTGGGCGCTGAGACGGTGGCGGCGCCCACGCCCTATACCGCCTTCGATTTCCTGCACGAGAGCGCCTTCGACGCCGCCGTTCTATGGGGCGGAGTAGATCACGCCCCGGCCCTGTCCATCGCCGCGGGGATGAAGCGCAATACGCGCCTGTTCCACATTCCCCTGGTCCTCTACCTGCGCCAGCAAGGCGAAATCGACCTGACCGAAATCTACCACAAGGGCATGGCCGACGTGGCGTCGGCGGACACGCCTGAAGACGAGACCGCACGCCGGATCATGAGTCTGGCCCGGGTCTATAGGCGTCACCAGGCCGTCCGCCGTGCGCTTGATGCGGCCCGGGGCTCCAGCCTGACCGACGCCTCGACCGGCCTGTTCACCCGCGAGCTGTTCGCCGCTCACCTGGCCCGGGTGGCCGAGGGCGCGCGCGAGCGGCGCCGTCCGCTCTCGGCCTGCATCCTGCGCGTCGCGCCGACCGATGCCGTCGAACAGGCCCGCAGAGGGGGCTGGCTGGACCGCGCCATGCCTCAGATCGGCTCCATGCTGGCCCGGTTGGTTCGCGCCGAGGATACGGCGGCCCGGTTGGCGCCCGAGGTCTTCGCCCTGGCGCTCCCGGCCACGCCTGGCCCAGCCGCCCGACTGGCGGCCCAGCGCATCGCCGCGGTCATAGGCTGCACAGCCTTCGACGCCGGCCAGGAGAAGTCGCCGTTCGTGGTCGAGTTCGAGATCGGCTGCGCCGAACTCCAGCCGGACGAACCCCCGTCGAGCCTGCTCGAACGCGCGTCCCAAGACCTGGCGCGATAGTCGCTGGTCTGTCCTGGTCAGGGCTTAAGACGACGGACAGTTCCCTTACGGATTGAGCAGCCCAACCGATGACATCGAGCCGCATCGTCCTGCTGGCGCCATCGCGATCAACGGCGCCCGTGCGGCTGTCAGGCGTCGTCGCGAGAACGGCGTCGAGCGTTCAGGATGCGCACGCGCTTGAGCTTGGGTTGGGAAATCTGAAACAGGATCAGCGCAATGGCCGCAGCGGCGACCGGGAAAAGGGCGAAACCGATTTCGATGACGTCCATCATTGGCGTCCGAGCCTCCTTTGCCGTCTCAGAGTCCCAATGTGGGCGCCATGCGCGGTCCGGCAAGCGTGCACCGCGGAAAGTCG
>CAZITK010000098.1:3722-7276 GCA_964542145.1 uncultured Brevundimonas sp. | reverse complement strand
GAGATGGTCAAGGCTGTGCTGGAGCAGGCGGGGGTGACCCGGCCGGTGAAGCTGGTCCACGCCACGCGCGGCAAACGGACCCGGGCCGAGCCGGCAGCGCTGCTCTATGAGCAGGGCCGGGTGGCGCATGGGGAGGCGCTGGGGGCGTTGGAGGAAGAGTTGATGGCCCTGGGCTCGGAGGATGGGCCGAGGCGATCGCCGGACCGGGCGGATGCGCTGGTCTGGGCGGTGACGGAGCTGATGCGGGCGCCGGGGGGAGAGGGGCCGCGGGTAAGCATGTTGTGACCGGAGGTTAAGTCACGACAGCCGTTGTGTGTCCTCTACCACGTGCAACGTCGGGGACGATGAGACTGTCACGCTCTGGAGCGTGATGGTCAGAGATTTTTCTTGGTACACCGTCCCTGGAAGTGAGCCGCTAACCGGCCCTTCAGGCGGCCGCTCAAGCAAACTGAACCAATTCCAACCGCCAGCGAAATGCTGGCGAGCGGCCGATCTATTCTCAAATAGATCTCAATTTCACTAATTAAGGAGAATTGAATTGACTGACGTGACTGAACTCGAAGAAATCGTCGTTACTGGCCGCCGCGCCAGACCGACCTTCGATCTCCCTGATGAAATGGAGGTGATCGACCCTGACCCGAACGCCCCCGGCGGGGGCGGCGGCGGGGGCTTTACGCAGGAAGAGGCTGACGCCGAAAATCGGCGTCAGGAAGATTGCGCGGCAGGCGCTGCCGGCGGGGCAATCATGGACAAGCCCAACAGCGATGAGACGGAGTGGTTTTCACATATCGCGGAGAAGGATGGGAACACAGTATATCACCCGCCGCGCGGCGGGACCGGGGTGACCATCCCGACCGCCGCGTTCGCAGCGGCGCTGACTGAATTTGGTATCGCGCCTCAAGATGTGCGCGGCATCGTCCACAATCACCCCTCGAGGCGCTATTGTGATGGGATAGAAGAGGAAGGAGATGAATTTGATCAATCGTGGCATGACCGGCAGATTGCGTTTAACCAGTATCCATCAGTAGGTGACTGGACCTACGCGACTTCGCTGGGCAACCCCAATCTTCGACTCTACATCGTGGGCTGCGATGGTTTGACCAGAGGGTATGACTTCTCGGAAAAGGACATCCTTCTTCCCCTAGTCCAACGGGACAATATGCTTGATGGGCCGGTTCCGGCGCTGCGGCCACCGCTGCCGGCCTGCGATTAAAAAGCGACTGAGGGCTGGGAGCCGAGTGAGGCGCCCAGCCCCTGCAACCCAGCCATGCGATTTGTCGAAGTGTGCCGCCCGTGGTCGTTCAGGACCAAAAACGGATGTTGGTCTCTCGAACCTGGTGTGCCGCGTTACGTCCCGGAGATTGTCGCTCTCGCCGCCGAGAGTGATGGGGTGTCAAGGGCTCGGCCGGTCACAGACGACCAAGGGCATCGCCAACGCTTGCCCGTCGCGTCCGACTAGGTTCATCTGCCACCGGAAGTTCTATTGGAGTGGGTGAAATGTCCGTCTTTTCGGTCGCCGCATTTTCAGCGTTGGCGATGCTCGTGAACCAACCGGGGGCCTGCGAGCGGATCGCCGAGCCGACTGATCACTGGGGCGCCTACCAAAGCCAGGTGTCGTTCGGGGATGTCCAACTTCGCTCGCTGAAGGGGATGAGTAGGTGCGACATCGCGCCTGAAGGAACAGTCGAGTGCCATCTCTGGGGACCGCAGACGTTCAGGGTTATGGTCGGCGATGAGCAGAGCTGGTTCTCTGTGCGGGAGGAGATGGTGGCGACGGTCAAGGTCGAGGCGGGTGTGACGACGTGCAGAGCCAGGTTCGAAATCAGAACGCACCAGATTCCTGGATACTGAGGGTATTGATCGGCTGAGAGCTTTAGGGGGTGGGCCCTCGGGTCGGACCCGAAGCACGCGGTGGACCAAGTCGAGCTGGATGATCGGCGACGGGGTGGCGGACACAAGCACCTATGGCAGGGCCAGGGCCATGCGCCGGGCGATGACGCCGCCAGAGGCGCGGCTGTGGGCCAATCTGCGGGCGGGTCGGCTGCACGGGACGAAATTCAGACGCCAGCATCCGGTCGGCCCCTACATCCTGGACTTCTATTGTGCGGCGGCGAAGCTGGCCATCGAGGTGGATGGGATGGTTCATGCCTGCCCGGAGCAGGCGAGGCGCGACGCCAGACGGAGCGCGTGGCTGGGGTTTCGAGGGATCGTGGTCTTGCGCGTCAACGCCTGCGACGTCCGCGACGAGATCGACGGCGTGCTGGGGACGATCCACATGGCGGTGCAGACGCGGCGTTCGGGCGGATAGGCCGGCGTCGCCCCCTCCTGGCGAGCGGGCGCTCGCCTGTCCTCCCCGCGCCCCTGCGGGCGCGGAGAGGTGATTGAATTGGAGCCTAGATGTTCGATTGGCGACGGGCCTTGGGGGGCCGGCGGACCTTTGTGGCCGCCCTGGAGGAGAAGGCGTCGGCGGTGGGGCCGCTGATCGCGCTGTCGCAGGGGCGGCGGGCGGTGTGGACGCCTCGGGACTATCTGAGTCTGGCCGAGGAGGGGTTCGCCAAGAACCCGGTGGCCTATCGCTGTGTGCGGTTGGTGGCCGAGGCGGCGGCGAGCGTGCCTCTGGTCGTGTTCGACGGGTGCGACAAGGCGGGGCGTGAGCATCCGCTGACGGCGCTGTTGGCGCGGCCCAATCCGGAGCAGGGGGCGGGGGATCTGCTGGAGCAGGTCTATGGCGCGCTGCAGACGGCGGGGAACGCCTATCTGGAAGCCGTCGATGACGGCGAGGGGGCGCCGGAGGAGCTGTATGCGCTGAGGCCCGACCGGGTGCGGGTGGTTCCCGGGGCGAACGGCTGGCCGGCCGGCTATGAGTATGAGGTGGCCGGGCGGACGGCGCGGATGATGCGGCATGCGGACGGGTTCTCGCCGGTGCTGCACCTGAAGCTCTTCAATCCGCGCGACGACTGGTACGGCCAGAGCCCGATGGAGGCGGCGGCCTTCGCCATCGACGTGCACAATGCGTCGGGGGCCTGGAACAAGGCGCTGCTGGACAATGCGGCTCGGCCGTCTGGGGCGCTGGTTTACGGCGCCAAGGACGGGGCGCGGCTGACGGACGGGCAGTTCGCGGCGCTGAAGGCGCAGCTTGAGGAGGCACATCGGGGACCGGCTAACGCCGGGCGGCCGATGGTGCTGGAGGGCGGGCTGGACTGGAAGGCCATGAGCCTGAGCCCGCAGGAGATGGATTTCGCGGCCGGGAAACACGCGGCGGCGCGGGAGATCGCCCTGGCGTTCGGGGTGCCGCCGCAGCTGCTCGGCATTCCGGGGGACGCCACCTATTCCAACTATCGCGAGGCCAATGTCGCCCTGTGGCGACAGACGGTGCTGCCGCTGGTCTCGAAGACGGCGGGGGCGATGACGGCGTGGCTGAAGGGGCGGTTCCCCGGTTGTCGGATCGAGCCGGACCTGGACGCGGTGCCGGCGTTGCAGCCCGAGCGGGATGCGCTGTGGGCAAGGCTGGACGGGGCGAGTTTCCTGACCGTCGAGGAGCGTCGGCGGATGGC